>NZ_JBHXNP010000033.1:0-76738 GCF_042719495.1 Streptomyces sp. NPDC058525 | reverse complement strand
GCGCCTCAACCGCCGGCGGGGCTGGGTTTGGCTGCGCGGGGCTGGGTGGGGCTGAGTAGGGCTGGGATCGCTTCGGCAGGGCTGGGATTGCTTCGGTAGGGCTGGGTTTGGTTCGGCGGGGCTGGGTTTGTCAGGGGGTGGGGTTTGCTGCTGTGGCTATGGATTTGGCCCAGCGGTAGTCCGCCTTGCCGCTCGGGGAGCGTTGGATGGTGGGGGTGATGACCAGTTGGCGGGGGATCTTGTAGCCCGCCAGGCGGGTGCGGCAGTGGGTCTGGATGTCGGCCAGGGTCGGCTCCGGTGCGCCCGGGCGGATCTGGACCACCGCCGCCACGTGGTTGCCCCACGTCGCGTCGGGGACGCCCGCGACCAGGGCGTCGTACACGTCCGGGTGGGACTTCAGCGCCTGCTCGACCTCCTCCGGATAGACCTTCTCGCCGCCCGTGTTGATGCACTGCGAGCCGCGCCCGAGCACCGTGACGATGCCCTGCTCGTCGACCGTGGCCATGTCGCCGAGCAGCACCCAGCGCTCCGTGCCCTTCTGGAAGAAGGTCTCGGCGGTCTTGGCCGGGTCGTTGTAGTAGCCGAGCGGGACGTACCCGCGCTGCGCCAGGCGTCCCGGTTCGCCCACGGCGACCGGCTCGTGCGTCACCGGGTCCACCACCTGCGTACGGTCGTTGACCTCGAGGCGGAAGCCCTTCTCCGGGCCGGAGTCGTCCGTCGCCCGCCCGTTGGAACCGGACTCGGAGGAGCCGAAGTTGTTCAGGAGCAGCACGTTCGGCACGAGCCGCTGGAACTCGGCGCGCACCGTCTCCGACATGATCGCGCCGGATGAGGAGACGCTGAACAGGGAGGACAGGTCGGTGCCCTTCAGGGGGCCGTTCAGGGCGTCGATCAGGGGCCGCAGCATGGCGTCGCCCACCAGCGACACGCTGGAGACCTTCTCCTTCTCGATCGTCCGGAGCACCTCCTCCGGCGCGTACTTGCGGTGGATGACCACCCTCTGCCCGTAGTTGAAGGCGATGAACGAGGTCAGCGTGGACGTGCCGTGCATCAGCGGAGGGGCCGGGAAGAAGGTCAGGCCGGCGCCGCGCGCCGCGACCCGCTCGGCCAGTTCCTCGGGCCGCTTCACCGGTTCGCCCGTCGGCTCGCCGCCGAACAGCCCGGCGAAGAAGAGGTCCTCCGCCCGCCACATGACGCCCTTGGGCATGCCGGTCGTGCCGCCGGTGTAGATGATGAAGAGGTCGTCGGGGCTGCGGGGCGGGAATCCGCGCTCGGGCGAGCCGGCCGCCTCGGCGTCCGGGTACGCCACCGGCGCGATCGCGGGCTCGGGAGCCCCTTCGGGAGCCGCGCCGACGCGGATCAGGTGGCGCAGCTTCGTCGTCTGCGGCAGCGCGGCCGCGACCCGCTCGGTGAACTCGCCCTCGAAGACGAGCGCGGCGAGATCGGCGTCGTTGTAGAGGTAGACCAGCTCCTCCTCCACATAGCGGTAGTTCACGTTCACCGGCACCAGGCGGGCCTTCAGGCAGGCGAGGACGGTCTGGAGGTACTCGATGCCGTTGTAGAGGTGCAGGCCCAGGTGTTCGCCGGGCGTCAGCCCGCTGTCCAGCAGGTGGTGCGCGATCCGGTTCGCCGCCGAGTCCAGCTCCGCGTACGTGAGGCGGCGCTCGGCGCCGGTCCCGGGGTGGTCCACGTACACGAGGGCCTCGCGGTCCGGGACCACGTCCACGACCGACTCGAACAGGTCGGCAAGGTTGTACTCCACCGTTCCTCCTGACCCTGGAATGTCCATGGCTGGTCTGCTCCGGCGGTCATTAGAGCCCCGCCGACCGCAAGTGGGAAGGGAGTCCTCCAAGAAAACTGACTGTGTGTCAGAAAACTATTGAACTGCACCCCCGCCTACTGCAACCTGTTCTAGGTCTTGAGACGGGAGGACGGCAATGGGTGGGACAGAACACCTGACCGTGGATCGCCACGGCGCCACGCTGGTGCTCACCATGAACAGGCCCGAGGCGAAGAACGCGCTCTCGCTGCCGCTGCTGGTGGGGCTGTACGACGGCTGGCTGGAGGCGGACGCCGACGACACGATCCGCTCCGTGATCCTGACCGGCGCGGGCGGTGACTTCTGCGCCGGCATGGATCTCAAGGCACTGGCCGGAAAGGGGATGGCGGGCGACCAGTACCGGGACCGGCTCAAGGCCGACCCGGACCTGCACTGGAAGGCGATGCTGCGCCACCACCGGCCGCGCAAGCCGGTCATCGCCGCCGTGGAGGGGTACTGCGTGGCCGGCGGCACCGAGATCCTCCAGGGCACGGACATCCGGGTCGCGGGTGCGGGGGCGACCTTCGGGCTGTTCGAGGTCAAGCGGGGGCTGTTCCCGATCGGGGGCTCGACGGTGCGGCTGCCGCGGCAGATTCCGCGCACGCACGCCCTGGAGATGCTGCTGACCGGGCGGCCGTACTCCGCGGAGGAGGCGGCGCGGATCGGGCTGGTGGGGCGGGTGGTGCCGGAGGGGACGGCGCTGGCCGCGGCGCTGGAGATCGCGGAGCGGATCAACGAGTGCGGGCCGTTGGCCGTGGAGGCCGTGAAGGCCTCGGTCTACGAGACCGCCGGGCTGACGGAGTCGGAGGGGCTGGCGTCCGAGTTGCTGCGGGGGTGGCCGATCTTCGATACCGCCGATGCGAAGGAGGGGGCGCGGGCCTTTGCGGAGAAGCGGCCCGCGGTGTATCGGCGCGAGTAGCCCTGTCGGGCTGCCGCCCGGCCCTTGCCTGCTGTGCCCTGCCTTGGCCTGGCTCGGTTCGGGTGCGGCGCCGTTGCCGGGGCGCTGCCCCGGACCCCGCGCCTCAAACGCCGGCGGGGCTGGAAGGTCGGGGCTCCGCCCCGGGCCCCGCGCCTCAAACGCCGGCGGGGCTGAAAGGCCGGGGCTCCGCCCCGGGCCCCGCGCCTCGAACGCCGGCGGGGCTGGAGGGTCGGGGCGCTGCCCCGGGCCCCGCGCCTCGAACCCCCCAGCTACCGCTGGGAGGTACCCCCAGGCGGGGCTTGAAGGTTGGCCCCGGGTTCCGGCTCGGAGCCGTGGTGTGTAAGACGGTGGGTCGGTATGGGCCTGCCCCGAGAGTCATTGGAGAGTCTGTCGTGACAGCCCCCGCGTCCCCGCCCGAGCTGCTTCGGGCGCCGCTTGTCGTCGAGTTTCCCTTCACGCGGTCCCTCGGGCCCGTGCAGTCCGCGTTCCTCACCGGGCTGCGCGAAAGGATCGTGCTCGGGGTGAAGACCTCCGACGGGACGGTGGTGGTGCCGCCCGTCGAGTACGACCCCCGTACCGCCGAGGAGATCCGCGAGCTCGTCGAGGTCGCCGCCACCGGTACCGTCACCACCTGGGCCTGGAACGACCGGCCCCGGCCGAACCAGCCCCTCGACACCCCCTTCGCCTGGGTGCTCGTCAAGCTCGACGGCGCAGACACCGCGCTGCTCCACGCCCTCGACGCCCCCGGCCCCGACGCCGTGCGCACCGGCATGCGGGTGCGCGTGCGGTGGGCCGCCGAGCGGACCGGGGCGATCACCGACATCGCCTGCTTCGAACCCCACGACGGCACCGGCACCGGCAGGGCCGCCCCGCACGACGGGGTGTTCGCGGAGCCCGTCACCGGCATCGTCGCCGAAGCCCGCCTGGACTACACGTACAGCCCGGGCCGCGCCCAGACCGCCTACATCAACGGCCTCTCGCAGCGGAAGACCGTCGGCGAGCGCTGCCCCTCCTGCCACAAGGTGTACGTCCCGCCGCGCGGCGCCTGCCCCACCTGCGGGGTCGCCACCACCGACCAGGTCGAGGTCGGCCCGGCCGGCACCGTCACCACCTACTGCATCGTCAACATCAAGGCGCGGAACCTCGACATCGAGGTCCCCTACGTCTACGCCCACATCGCCCTCGACGGCGCCGGCCTCGCGCTCCACGGCCGGATCGGCGGGATCCCGTACGACGAGGTCCGCATGGGCCTGCGCGTCGAACCCGTGTGGACCGAAGGCGGCCGCTACCCCGACCACTACCGCCCCACCGGCGAACCGGACGCGGACTACGACGCGTACAAGGAGCTCATCTGATGCCCAGGACGAGCAGGCACGCACGCGACGTGGCCGTCGTCGCCTTCGCGCAGAGCGACCACCTGCGCCGTACCGACGAACTCAGCGAAGTCGAGATGGTCATGCCGGTCCTGCACCAGGTCCTGGCGCAGACCGGACTGAAGGCCGGCGAGATCGGCTTCACCTGCTCCGGCTCCAGCGACTACCTGGCCGGCCGGGCCTTCTCCTTCACCATGACCCTCGACGGGGTCGGGGCCTGGCCGCCGATCTCCGAATCGCACGTCGAGATGGACGGCGCCTGGGCCCTCTACGAGGCCTGGGTCAAGATCCAGACCGGCGAGGCCGACACCGCGCTCGTCTACTCGTACGGGAAGTCCTCGCCCGGTCCGCTGCGCGACGTGCTCACGCGCCAGCTCGACCCGTACTACCTCGCCCCGCTCTGGCCCGACTCGGTCGCCCTGGCCGCCCTCCAGGCCCAGGCCCTGATCGACGCGGGCGAGACGGACGAGGCCGCGCTGGCCGCGATCGGCGCCCGCAGCCGCGCGTCCGCCGAGGCCAATCCGCACGCCCAGCTCAGCGGCGCCGTGCCCCAGGGCGACTACCAGGTCAGGCCGCTGCGCACCGGGGACTGCCCGCCCATCGGCGACGGCGCGGCGGCCGTGATCCTCGCCGCCGGGGACACCGCCCGCCGGCTGTGCGGGCGCCCCGCCTGGATCACCGGCATCGACCACCGCATCGAGGCTCACTCCCTGGGCCTGCGCGACCTCACCGACTCCCCGTCCACCCGGCTCGCGGCCGAGCGCGCCGGGGTGTTCGACGCCCCGGTGGACACGGCGGAACTGCACGCGCCGTTCTCCTCGCAGGAGGTCGTGCTCCGCAAGGCCCTCGGGATCGGCGCCGGCGACGGCGACGGCCGGGGTGACGCCGTGGCCGTGAACCCGTCCGGCGGAGCGCTCGCCGCGAACCCGGTCATGGCCGCCGGCCTCATCCGGATCGGCGAGGCCGCCGCCCGGATCCACCGCGGCGAGTCCGACCGGGCCGTCGCCCACGCCACCTCCGGCCCCTGCCTCCAGCAGAACCTGGTCGCCGTCCTGGAAGGGGACCCCGTATGAGCACCTCGGGCAAGGAGCCGGTCGCCGTCGTCGGGATCGGCCAGACCAAGCACGTCGCCGCCCGGCACGACGTCTCCATCGCCGGGCTGGTCCGCGAGGCCGCGTCGCGCGCCCTCGCGGACGCCGGACTGACCTGGGCGGACATCGACGCGGTCGTCATCGGCAAGGCCCCCGACTTCTTCGAGGGCGTGATGATGCCGGAGCTGTACCTGGCGGACGCGCTCGGCGCCGTCGGCAAGCCGATGCTGCGCGTGCACACGGCCGGCTCGGTCGGCGGGTCCACCGCGCTCGTCGCCGCCAACCTGGTCGCGGCGCGCGTCCACCGCACCGTCCTCACCCTCGCCTTCGAGAAGCAGTCGGAGTCGAACGCCATGTGGGGGCTGTCGCTGCCCGTCCCCTTCCAGCAGCCGCTGCTGGCGGGCGCGGGCGGCTTCTTCGCCCCGCACGTGCGCGCCTACATGCGGCGCACCGGCGCGCCGGACACGGTCGGTTCGCTGGTCGCGTACAAGGACCGGCGCAACGCGCTGAAGAACCCGTACGCGCACCTGCACGAGCACGACATCACCCTGGAGAAGGTCCAGGCCTCGCCCATGCTGTGGGACCCGATCAGGTACTCCGAGACCTGCCCGTCCTCCGACGGCGCCTGCGCGATGATCCTCACCGACCGGGCGGGCGCGGCCCGTTCCCCGCACCCCGCGGCCTGGGTGCACGGCGGCGCGATGCGCAGCGAGCCCACCCTGTTCGCGGGCAAGGACTTCGTCTCCCCGCAGGCCGGCAAGGACTGCGCGGCCGACGTCTACCGGCAGGCCGGGATCACCGACCCGCGCCGGGAGATCGACGCGGTGGAGATGTACGTGCCGTTCTCCTGGTACGAGCCGATGTGGCTGGAGAACCTCGGATTCGCGGACGAGGGCGAGGGCTGGAAGCTCACCGAGGCCGGCGTCACCGAACTCGACGGGGACCTTCCGGTCAATCCCTCGGGCGGGGTCCTGTCCACGAACCCCATCGGCGCCTCCGGCATGATCCGCTTCGCGGAGGCGGCCCTCCAGGTCCGCGGCCGGGCCGGGGAACACCAGGTCCCGGGAGCCCGCCGGGCCGTGGGGCACGCGTACGGCGGCGGAGCGCAGTTCTTCGCGATGTGGCTCGTGGGCGCGGAGCCGCCGGCCTCCTGAACGGAACGGACCGCGCGCGGAGTGCCGGACCGGTCACGGGTGACTCACCGTGGCCTGTGCGGCACCCGCTGCGGTGGTTAACCTGGCCCCCGGACGACGTACCGGGAGGAGCACGCACGTGGCCGAGAGCATGACTTCACAGCCGCCGGCCGGCTGGGGCAAGCCGGACCTCGATCTCACCGAGGCGCAGTGGCGCTCGAGCAGCCGGGGAGCGGGTGACGTTCAGATCGCCTTCGTCGAGGGCTTCGTCGCCATGCGCAACAGCGACCGCCCCGAAAGCCCGTCGCTGATCTTCGCGCCGGACGAGTGGAACAAGTTCGTGCTGAACGCGCGGGGCGGGGAGTTCGACCTGACGTAGCGTGCCGCGCACGCACGGCACGGGCCTGGGCGGCCGCACGCCGCAGGCCGTGCGGGCATTCCACGCCGTGCGGGCCGTCCCTTGCCGTACGCGCCGCACCACCGGGGCCGCGAGCCGTCGCCCCGGTGGCCGGCGGCCCGTGGGTAGGCTGGCCGCATGAGCGGAGAGAGCGACCTGCGGAAACTGCTGAGCGGCATGCGGCCCGAACTGAACGAGGGCCGGTACGTGTTCTGCACCGTCCCGGGCCCCGGGATCCCCCCGGGCACCGCACCGGTCGCCACCGTCCTGGAACCCGAGGGCCTCACCCTGGTCCTGCGCCGGCAGGACGCCGACGCGGCCGGCCTCGCCTACGACTACACGGCCGGCTGGATCACCCTGCGGATCCACTCCGCCCTCGACGCCGTCGGCCTCACCGCGGCCTTCGCCACCGAACTCGGCGCACACGGACTGAGCTGCAACGTCATCGCCGGCTACCACCACGACCACCTCTTCGTGGCCGCCGACCGGGCCGCCGAGGCCGTCGCCGTCCTGGAGGACCTCGCGGCGCGTTCGGCGCAGGGCTGAATCTTTCCCGCGGGAGGCCCCCTCCCGGTGTGCGCGGGCGTACGCTGATCTCCAGAACAGGCCTGGGGGGTACCAGCCATGACGGACCGTCCGTCCCGTCTGAACCACAGACGGCGCACCATGATCGAACGCGAGGCCGAGCTCTCCCTCGTCGACGAAGCCCTGGAACAGCTCACCGGCCCCTCGCCGGACGCGGGCGGCGCACTGCTCGCCTTCTCCGGCGCGGCCGGCCTCGGCAAGACCACGCTCCTCGCCGAACTGCGCCGCCGCGCGCACGCCCGCTCCTGCACCGTCCTCGCCGCCCGCGGCGGCGAACAGGAGCAGAGCCAGCCCTTCCACGTCGCCCGCCAGCTCATCCAGCCGCACCTAGCCGGCACCTCCGAAGGCGAACTGCGCTCCGCCCTCGGCAGCTGGTACTCCATCGTCGGACCGGCCCTCGGCCTCTGCGCACCCGAACAGGGCGCCCCGCCCGACCCGCAGGGCCTGCGCGACGGACTCGACTGGGTCCTCACCCACCTCGTCGTGCAGCGCGCACCCGTCACCGTGGTCCTCGACGACGCCCACTGGGCCGACCCCGAGTCCCTCGGCTGGCTCGCCGCCTACGCCCCGCGCGCCGAGCACCTCCCGCTGCTCCTCGTCGTCGCCTACCGGCCCGACGAACTGCCCGCACACGCCGACGCCTTCCGCACCCTGCCCGGCCGCGCCGGACAGCGCCCGCTGCACCTCGCGCCGCTCACCGAACCCGCCGTCGCCGCCCTGATCCGCGACGCGGTCGGCGACCACGCGGACGACGCCTTCTGCCGGGAGGCGTGGACCGTCACCACCGGCAACCCCTTCGAGGCCGTCGAACTCACCGTCAAGGTCCGGGACAAGGGCCTGCCGCCGGTCGAGGCCAACGCGCCGCTGCTGCGCGACCTCGCAGCCGCCCAGCGCGGCAGCGGGCTCGTCGCCCGCCTTGAACGCCTCGGCCCGTCCACCGTCCGCTTCGCGTGGGCCTGCGCCGTCCTCGGCACCGACATCCCCAGGGAGCTCGCCGCCCGGGTCGCGGCCCTCGGCACCGAAGAGGCCGTGGACGCCACCACACGACTGCGCGACGCCCGCATCCTGGCCGCCGCCACCACCGAAGACACCGGAGCCGGGCTGGAGTTCGTCCACCCACTCATCGCCACCGCCATCTACCGGGCCATCCCCGACGCCCTGCGCGTCGCCCTCCACGGCAAGGCCGCCTCGGCCGTCGTCGACGCCGGACTCGGCTCCTCCGCCGCCGCCCGCCACCTCCTGGAGACCCACCCCGAGAACGACCCGTGGGTGGTACGCACCCTGCGCGAGGCCGCCGGCGAGAACCTCCGGGCCGGCGCCCCCGAGGCCGCCCGCCGCCAGCTCGCCCGCGCCCTGCGCGAACCCCCGGACTTCGACGAGCGCGCGGCCGTCCTCTACGAACTCGGCTGCGCCTCCCTGCTCACCGAGCCCGCCAACACCGTCAACCATCTCCGCGCCGCCCTCGCCGAGCCCGTCGACGACCCCGGGCTGCGCCAGGGCATCGTGATACGGCTCGCCCAGGTGCTGGCGCACAGCGACCGCCTCGCCGAGGCCTCCCAGGCACTCGCGCGGGAGATCCCGTACACCCAGGACGTCCGCGCCCGGCTGCGCCTGCAGTCGGAGCAGTTCATGTGGGACGCCTTCAACGCCGCCGAACCCGACTCCCCGGCCCGGTCCCGCCGGTTGGAGCGGCTCGCCGACCGGCTGACCGGGCGCGACCTCACCGAGCGGTACGTCATCGGGCTGCGCGCCTGGGACGCCTGCCTGCGCGGAGAGCCGGTGGACGTGGTCCTGCACCACGCCGGGCGGGTGCTGGAGCAGGAGTTCAGCTGGGCCCACGAGGACCGCGGCTTCGAGGTCCCCGTGCTCGTCGCCATGGTCCACATGTACGCCGACCGGCCCTGGCGGGCGGAGGAGCTGTTTGAGGCCGGCACCGCCGAGTTCGAGCGGCAGGGCTGGCGCGGGGCGCACCTGTCCTTCGCGTACGGCCTGCGCGCCTACATCCGCTACCGGCGCGGGCGGCTCGCCGAGGCCGAGGAGCTGGCCCGGGCCGGCCTGCAGCTCGCCGAGCGCGTGGGCCGCGGCACGCCCGTGCACTGGTACAACATCGCCATCCTCATCACGACGCTGCTCGCCCGCGGCCGCACCGACGAGGCCTGGGAGCTGGGCCGGGAGCACGAGTTCGGCAAGCCCTTCCCGGCCGCGGTGGTCTTCCCCGACTCCCAGACCGTGTACGCCGAACTGCTGCTGGCCCGGGGCGACACCAAGGGCGCGGTCGCGGAACTGGAGGAGGTGGACCGGCGGTTGACCCCGCGCGGCATCCAGAACCCGGCGTGGTGCCCGTGGCGGCTGCACCTGGCCCGCGCGGTGGCCGCGGACGACCCCGACCGGGCGCGGGCACTGGCCGCCGAAGCCGTCCGGCGGGCTCGTGCCTTCGGCGCCCCCTCGGGCATCGGCCAGGCCCTGCGCGTGGCCGCGGAGGTCGCCGCGCCGCAGGACCGGGCCGGGCTGCTGCACGAGGCCGTGGCGCTGCTCGCCGCCTCCCCGGCGGGATACGAACTGGCCTGCGCCCTGGCCGCGCTGGGCACGGAGCTCGGCGATCCGGGACTGCTGGCCCGGGCGGTGCTGACGGCGCGGGAATGCGGAGCCGACGGGCTGGAGGAGCGGACCTCCCGGACCCTGCTGGGCCTCGGCGGCGCGCTGCCCGGCGGCACCGTCGAGGCGGACGGGCTCACGGAGGAGCAGATGGGGGCCGCGCGGGCGGCAGCCCGCGGCACCGGGCCGACGGCCGAGGGCCGGGAGCCCGACTGGGTGCTGTCGGCGGCCTGCCGCACCCTCGGCGCCGACCTCCCCGGTCTGGACGGCGCCCTGGAGGCGCGCGGACGGTGAAGGTGTAGGAGGGGGGCAGGGTGTCCTCCGGACCGGGGCGGCCCCCGATCCGGAGGAGCCCGACCCGGAGGACGGGCGGTGGGTCAGTTCACCGCGTACACGCCGAACAGGTCGACGACCAGGTCGGCGGGCTCCCAGCCCCGGTTCCAGAAGTCGACGATGTCGTTCTTGCCGGTGCTCGCCTGCACCAGGTTCGAGACGGTCTCGCCCTTCGTCCAGTTCAGGTTGGAGGAGTTCGGCGGAGTCGGCCGGACGGCCGTGCTGCTGCCGTACTGGGCGCTGGTGTTCGGGTCCGGAGCGACCGTGAGGTGCCCGCTGCCCTGCGTGTTGGTCACCGTCGCGTTCATCACGGCGCCCGCGAGCTTGACGTCGGGCTTGAACACCGACACGTACCGGTAGTCCTGCCCGTCGACCTCCCAGTAGTACTTCCGCGTGTCGAGCAGGCGCTCCGGCTCGACCGGCAGGTAGCCGGCCTTGCCGTCGGCGCTGTAGTAGCCGGTCACGTCGACGATCACGTCGGTCGGGCTCCAGGAGCCGTTGCGTATGTCGATCCTGCCGTCCGGGCCCACCGGCACGATGACCGAGTTGGCGACGGTCTGGCCGGCGGTGAAGTTCACGTTCGACGTGATCGGCGCCTGCTGCCCGCTGGGGAAGGCGGTCAGGTGGCCGGCGCTCTTGGGCCCGGTGGTCGTCACGGTGAGCGAGACGGCGGTGATGCCCTGGGCCGGCAGCCCGCCCTTGCCCGAGATCTGCACGCCGACCGTGCTCTGCCCGGCGACCTGGCCCTTGGCCGCGCCCAGCCCGTCCCGGGTGTCGACGAGGCGGACCGGTTCCAGCGGGGTGAAGCCGCTCGCGGCGGTCTTCGCGAAGTAGCCCGTGACGTCCGCGATCAGGTTCACCGTGCCCGAGCTGCGGTTGGCCAGTTCGACGTAGCCGTCCGCGCCGACCGGGACGATCGCCAGGTTCGGGACGGACCGCCCCGCCGCGAAGTTGACGTTCGAGGTGGTCGGCTGCTGAGTGCCGGACGCATAGGCGATGACGTGCCCGTCGGCGGCGGCGTCGGTCACGGTGAGGTTCAGGGCCACGGCCGTCACCCCGGCCGGGATGCCGCTGCTGCCCCCGACCTTCACCCGGGTCGTCCCGTAGGGCGCGACCGGCCCGGCCGCGGAGGCGCCGGTGCCGTCCCGGGTGTCCAGCAGCCGGGTGGGGGTGTGCGGGGTGAACTCGGACCCCGCGACGAGGACGTCCTCGCTCTTGGTCACGGACTCCTTGGTGCGCAGATCGGTCGCGGTGACCGTGACCTTGTGGGTGCCGACCTTGGCGTACCGGTGCGAGAAGTCCAGGAACTCGTCCGTGACGGACGTTCCGGGCGCGGAGGTCTGCCCGTCGCCCCAGTCGACGACGACTTCGAACACGTCGATGCCGTCGCTCGACACCCAGGTGGACAGGTCCAGGGTGTGCGCACCCTTGGTGCGCTTCACCATGCCCACCCAGGCATCGGAAGCCGCGGCCCGCGCGGAGCCGGCCGGCGCGGAATCGGCCGCGTGCGCCACCCCGGGCGCGACGAGACCGACGGTTGCCGCCACGGCGACGGCAGAGAACATGACGCGGCGACGGTGCACCGGCCCCCCAGTGTGTTGAACTTGTTCATAAAGGTCGTGATCAGATTACCCTGCGGTCACCGGACTCCCCGCGCCTCCCCGTGCCTCCCGCGGCGCCCCATTCGTGCGCCGCCGCAGGTTGGGCGGCCGCGCCGCCGGGGCAGGGTGATCCCATGGAACACGCCCAGCGGATCTCCCTCTTCCGGAACGAGGCGGCCGCCTTCGAGCAGGCCGTCCGCCGCGCCCTGGACCCCGGCGGGCCCCCGCCGCTGGTCCCCTCGTGCCCCGACTGGTCGGTGTCCGACCTCATCGGGCACCTCGGGGGAGTGCAGCGCTACGTCGACCACGTCCTGCGCGAGCGCCTCCAGGAGCGGCCCGACCCGAGCGACCTCTCCCTGTACGGGCTCCCGGCCGACCCGGCGGCGCTGGCCGCCTGGCCGCGGCCCGAGGCGGCGCCGAACCGGGAGCCGGTGCCGGACGCGCTGACGGACTGGTTCGCTGAGGGCGCCGAGCAGCTGGCGACCACGTTCGGCGAGGTCGGGCCGGACCTGCCGGTGTGGACCTGGGGACCCGAGCGGACCTCGGGCTTCTGGCTGCGGATGCAGGTCATCGAGCTGGCCGTGCACCGCTGGGACGCGCAGTCCGCGACCGGCACCCAGGCGCCCCTCGACCCGGCCCTCGCGACGGACGCCGTGAGCCAGAGCTTCGAGGTGATGGCGCCGGCCCGCCGCTCCTGGTGGTCGTCCCCCGCCGGAAAGGGGGAGCGCTACCGCTTCCGGCGCACCGACGGCCCCGAATCCTGGACGGTCGTCTTCGCGGGGGACGAGATCCTCCTGGAGCCCGGCTCCACCGACCCCGTGGACGTCGAGGCCGAGGGCTCCGCCTCCGACCTCGCGCTCTTCCTCTGGGGCCGTGTCACCGCCCCCGCCCTGAAGGTCACCGGCGACGACGCGCTCCTCCCGCACTGGTTCACCCTGGTCCCGTCGGTGTGACCGGCCCGGGCGGGCAGGCGGCCCGGCGGGGCGCGGCGAGGGAGGCCCCCGATGAGGGGCCCCGGGCCGGAAAACTTCGCCCGGCCACGTACCATGGCGGCATGTCCTTCCTCCGCCGCCACCGCGCCGCCACACCCGCCGGCCCGGACTTCGACGTCCTGGCCATGGACCCGGGGGACTGGCCGGGCAATCTCGGGGCCGGGCTGCTGCCCGCGCCCGACGGCAGCTGCCAGGGTGTCTTCCTCCGCTACGACCTGTTCGGCGGACGCGGCCCCGCGATGATCATCGGCAACCTGCCCGAGGGATCCCCCGCCCGGGACCTCTCCGACGGCCAGGTCCCCTTCGAGGTCGCCCAGCTGCTCGACGCCCTGGAGAACGACGAGGACGTCGAGGTCACCGGCATCGAGGACTGCCCCGTCATGCAGGGCGACAACCTCCTCATCGTCCGGAAGATCAAGCTGTCGGAGTCCCGCATCTCCTGCGTCCAGTTCGACCGCAGCGACAACGTGCTGGTCACCATCGCCAGCTGGGACCGCCCGATCACCGATGACCTCTACGCCCTCCTGAAGCCGCTCCCCGCCGAGCTCTTCCAGCAGGGCTAGCAGCGCACCGAAGACGTCACGCGTCCGCGATGTCGTTCGCCGCCACATAGCCGAACGTCATCGCGGGTCCGATCGTCGACCCGGCCCCGGCATAGCTGCGGCCCATCACCGCGGCGCTCGCGTTGCCCGCCGCGTACAGCCCCCGGATCACCGAGCCGTCCGCCCGCAGCGCGCGGGCCCGCGCGTCCGTCACGATGCCGCCCTTCGTCCCGAGGTCCCCCGGGACGATCTTGAACGCGTAGAACGGCGGCGCCCAGATGGGTGCCAGACACGAGTTCGGGTGCACGTTCGGGTCCGTGTAGTAGTGGTCGTACGCGGTGGCGCCGCGCTGGAAGTCGGTGTCGTTCCCCGTCCACGCCTGCGCGTTGAAGCGGTTGAGCGTGGCCCGCAGCGCACCCGCCGGAACCCCGATCTGGCCGGCCAGCGCGTCCCACGTCCACGCCTTCTTCGCGGCCCCCGCCTCATACCAGGAGTCCGGGAACACGATCGTCGGCAGCACGTCCTTGAACAGGTACTTGTTGCGGTAGTTCTGATCCACGATCAGCCACGCGGGAATGTGCGAGCCGGCCGCGCCCCGGTCCTTCTCGTACATCACGTGCACCACATCGCTGTACGGCGCCGCCTCGTTGACGAACCGCGCGCCGTTCCCGTTCACGATCAGCCCGCCCGGCAGGGTCCGTTCGGCGAGGCAGAAGTACGGTTCCCCGGGCAGCGGGATCGACGGGCCCCACCAGGCGTCGTCCATCAGCGCCAGTGCCGCGCCCGCGCGCCGGCCCGCCCGGATCCCGTCGCCCGTGTTCTCCTTCGCGCCCACCGACCACTGCGTGCCGATCGGCTGCTGCTGGTACTGCGCCCGCATCTGCGCGTTGTGCTCGAAGCCGCCCGAGCCGACGACCACCCCGCGCCGGGCCCGTACGGTGCCCCGCACGCCCTCCTTCTCCACCACCACCCCGGTCACCGCGCCGCCCTCCTGGACCAGGTCCACCAGCGGGCTGTTCAGCCACACCGGTACGCCCGCCCGCTGGAGCCCGGCGCGCAGCCCGGCCGCCAGGGCCTGGCCCATCGTCAGCGGCTTCTGCCCGAGCAGCGCCGCCTTCGCGCCGCGCGCCAGGCACTCCGTGGACACGGCCAGGCCCTTGGCGTTGACCGCCGCCAGGTTGAGCCACTTGTAGTCCGCGCTGAACACCACCATCCCGGCGGGCACCGGCATGTACGCCGGGTTCAGCCGGGCCAGTTCGGCGCCGAGGATGTTCCCGTCGATCTGGTCCGGCTCGATGGACCGGCCGTTCGGCAGCCCGCCCGGCAGGTTGGGGTAGTAGTCGCTGTACCCCTCCATGAAGCGGAACCTGAGCGGACTGTTGGCCATCACGAAGTCCAGCATCCGCGGACCGTTGGCCAGGAAGGCGGCCTGCCGGTCGGCCGGCACCTCGGGGCCGACGACGGCCGCCAGGTACGTCGCCGCCTTCTGCGGGGTGTCCGGCACGCCCGCGCCCAGGATCACCGAGTTGTTGGGCAGCCAGATCCCGGCCCCGGAACGGGCCGCGGACCCGCCGAAGGTGGGCGCCTTCTCGACCACCAGCACGCTCAGCCCGCGCTTGGCGGCGGTGAGCGCGGCGGTCATCCCGGCTGCCCCGGACCCGACCACGACGACGTCGTACTCGCCGAGCGGCGGCCCGGCCTGGGCGCCGTCGGCCCGCGCGGCGGCGGCCGGCAGCACGGTGGCGGCGAGCACCCCGGCGCCGGTCCCGGCCAGCACGCTGCGGCGGGACGGGAGGGCTCCGGGGGACGTGCGTGAAGCGCTTGCGGACATGTGCAGGCTCCAGCGGAGTGGGGAGGAGGGGAGGGACCCAGCATGTCTGATGCTGAGTCAGAAAAGGTGTTCGGGGGATCATGTGATGTCAAGGCATCCGGCGCCACCGGCGCCTGCGGAGCGGTCCCCGTCCGCGAGGAACCGCGCCGCGTACACCCCCGCACACGAGCGAAGTCCCGCGGCGGTGGGGGCCACGGGACTTCGCGATGGTGGGACGGACCGGCGGGGTCAGCGGGTGCCGACCGCCGCACGGACCGCTCTGCGCGCCATGCCGGCGTCGTCGTGCAGGCGGCGCAGCAGCAGCCGCTGCTCCTCGCCCGAGGACAGGGCGCCCGCCGGCAGGGGCTGGGCCGGGGCGGTCGCCAGCATCGAGCGCTGTACGGCCGTCTCCGACATCCGGATCTCCCGGGTCAGCACCAGCATCAGGTTGACCAGGAAGGCGTCGCGCACCGCCGGACCGGCCGACTGGGCGAGCCGGCTGATCTGGCTGCGCGCGGCCGGGGCGTCGCCCAGTACCGTCCACAGCGTGGCCAGATCGTAGCCCGGCAGGTACCAGCCCGCGTGCTCCCAGTCGAGCAGCACCGGCCCGGCCGGGGACAGCAGCAGGTTCGACAGCAGGGCGTCGCCGTGGTTGAACTGCAGCGCCGTGCCCGACAGCTTCACGCCGTGCAGCAGCTTCTGCAGGTCACCGAGGTCCCGGTCGGTCAGCAGGCCCAGCTCGTAGTCCCGGGCGATCCGCCGCGCGTAGTTCAGCGGGGTCCCGAACAGATCGCCCGGCGGACGCCACTGGTTGACCCGGCACACCGCGCCCAGGGCGGCCCGTACGTCGACCCGCGGCGGGGCCTCCACGGGATGCCGCTGCAGCGCCGCGACCCGGCCCGCCATCCGCTCGACGATCAGTACGCAGTTCTCCGGGTCGGCGGCGATCAGCCGCGGCACCCGGACCGGCGGGCGGTGCCGGACGAACGCCCGGTACGACCCTATTTCGTGCCGGTACCGCTCGCGCCATTCAGGCGAGTGGTCCAGTAAAACCTTCGCGACGGCGGTCATCCGCCCGGTGGTGCCCACGAGCAGGACCGACCGGCCGCTGCGCCGCAGCACCTGGACGGGCGCGAACTCCGGACAGATCCTCTGCACCGAGGCGAGCGCGGTGCGCAGTTGCGCCCCCTGCGGCCCGGAGAGGTCGATTCTTCCGCTGAGCGGCTGCGATCCCGCCCCCGGCATCCGCCGCGCCCGTACGGCGCCCTGCGCCGGAGCCGCGGGGCGGCCGGGTTCGAGGTAGGGGCCGCCGCTCGCGGGGAGCGTGCGGTGCGGCCGGACCGGGGCGGACACGGAGGACGTTGCTGCGTACATGGCGTTACGGATCCCTTCGTGCGCCGACGAGTTGCGTACGCCGCCCCGCCGGATCCCGTGCATCACCCTGGGGAGTTCCGCCGGTGACCGGGTCGGGGAGGCGCATTCCTACCTGACACCCGGCGCGAGGTGGCGAACCATCGGGCGTGCCCTGGCGAAGCCTGGCGAATAGTCGCTGGGCATCTGACGGCGGGTTACTGTCAACTCAGCCGAGAACCTGGGGGCTTGACGTGAGCAAAGGTCCAAACACCCGCTTGAACGACCTGTTCGGCCTGGCCGGCTGGTCCAAGGGCGAACTGGCGAGGATGGTCAACCGGCAGGCGGCGGCCATGGGGCACCCCCAGCTGGCCACCGACACCTCGCGGGTGCGGCGCTGGATCGACATGGGGGAGACCCCGCGCGAACCGGTGCCCACGGTACTGGCAGCACTGTTCACCGAGCGGCTCGGTCGTGTCGTGACCATCGAGGACCTCGGGTTCGTACGGCAGCGGCGCACCAGCAGACGGCAGCCGGGCGGGGCGCAGGAGAACCCCGACGGAATGCCCTGGGCGCCCGAACGCACAGCCGCGGTCCTCACCGAATTCACGGGAATGGACCTCATGCTCAACCGTCGCGGTCTGATGGGCGCGGGCGCCGTGCTCACCGCCGGCTCCGCCCTCACCAACGCCATGTACGACTGGCTCCACACCGACCCCGCGCTCGCCAAGGAGGCGCAGCGCTTCGGGGAGTCCTTCCAGGCCGACCCAGCGGGCTACGACCGCTACGAGGCCGCCCCGATCGGCTCGCAGGAGATCGAGGCGCTGGAACGCTCCGTCGAGGTGTTCCGGGCCTGGGACGCCTCGAGAGGCGGAGGGCTGCAGCGCAAGGCGGTCGTCGGCCAGCTCAACGAGGTGGGCGGAATGCTCGCCTACCACCACCCCGACCACCTCCAGCGGCGCCTGTGGGGGGTCGCGGCCAACCTCGCCGTGCTCGCGGGCTGGATGTCCCACGACGTGGGCCTGGAGCCCACGGCGCAGAAGTACTTCGTCATCGCCGCGCACGCCGCGCGCGAGGGCGGCGACCGGCCGCGGGCCGGCGAGGCGCTCTCCCGCGCCGCCCGCCAGATGGTCCACCTGGGCAAGCCGAACGAGGCCCTGGACCTGATGAAGCTGGCCCAGTCCGGCTCCGGCGAGCAGACCCTGCCCCGCACCCGCGCCATGCTGCACACCATCGAGGCCTGGGCGCAGGCCGCCATGGGCAAGGGCCAGGCCATGCGCCGCACCCTGGGCGAGGCGGAGGAGCTGTTCGTGTCCGACAAGGGCGACGTGCCGCCGCCGAGTTGGATGCAGCACTTCGACGAGGCGGACCTGCACGGCATGCAGGCCCTGGCGTACCGCACCCTCGCCGACCACGACGCCACGGCGGCGCCCATCGCGGCCCGCCACGCCAAGGAGGCCCTGCGGCTGCGCGGCGAGGGCTACCAGCGCTCGCAGATCTTCGACTACATCTCGATGGCTTCGGCCTGCTTCATCGCCGACGATCCCGAACAGGCCGACCGCTATGCCCGGCTCGCCCTGGTGTCGATGAACGAGACCTCCTCGCACCGGACCTGGGACCGGCTGCGCGAGATGTACCGGCTCACGGGCCAGTACGCCGGGTACGCGCGCATCGAGGACCTGCGCGAGGAGATCGAACTGGCCCTTCCCGACATCCCGGCGGCGCGCAGCCCGCGCGGTTCGGTCGTGTAGTGCGGGAAGGCGTACGGAGACGAGAAAGGCCGCGCCTTCCGGCGCGGCCCACAAGTCCCTGACCCTTCTTCGCCCCTTCTTCCCCGCCACCGCACGGAGCCCCGGCGGGGTCCTTCCGGCTAGGGGCCGACCCGTGCCACCAGCACGCACGCGTCGTCCTCGCGCTCGCTCTCGCCGAACTCCTCGATCACCATGCGCACGCAGTCCTGAGCCGACCGTGCCGCCGAGAAGCGCGGTGCGAGCGCCAGCAGCCGCTCCGTTCCGTCGGCCCTGCTGAACTCGATGCTGCGCGGCGTCAGTCCGTCCGTGTGCAGGACGAGCACGTCGCCCTCCTCGAGCCGCTCCTCGGCCTGCCCGTACGAGGCTCCGGAGGTCGCGCCCAGCAGCACGCCCTCGGGCGGCAGCAGCGAGCGTCCCGAGCCTCGGCGGAACAGCAGGGGGGCCGGGTGGCCGGCCTGCGCCCAGGACAGGACGCGGCGCTCGGGATCGTAGCGGCAGCACACCGCCGAACCGAGGGCCGGCTGTACGGAGGTCTCCAGGAGCTGGTTCAGCCATCCCATCAGGGGGCCGGGCTCGATGCCCGCCATCGCCATGCCGCGCAGGGCGCCGAGCATCATCGCCATGCCGGAGGTGGCGGTCACCCCGTGCCCGGTCAGGTCACCGACCGTCAGCATCGAGCTTCCGTCGGGGAGTTCGAGGGCGTCGTACCAGTCGCCGCCGATCAGGGCGCTGGTCGCGGACGGCAGGTAGTGCGCGGCCACGTCGAGCGTGCCCGTGTTGCTGTGCGGGAACCGCAGGGAGCCGCGCCACGGGGGGAGCACGGCTTCCTGCAGCTCGACCGCAAGCCGGTGCTCGGTCTGCGCGATCTCCCGCTGGCGCTGCAGCGAGTCACGGGACTCGCGCACCGCCCGCTGGCTCCGGCGCAGTTCACTCACGTCCCGCAGTACGGCCCACATGGAGGCCGTGCAGCCGTCGGAGTCGAGTACCGGCTCGCCCCTCATGTGCAACGTCCGGACCCGGCCGTCGGTCCGGACGATGCGGAACTCGCCGTCGATCGCCTTGCCGTCCACCAGACACGCGGTGACCCAGGCGGTGAGCAGCGGCTGGTCCTCGGAGAACAGGGTGGAGCCCATCTCGTCGAGCGGGAGCGCGCCCGCCTCGGGGGACCGCCCGAAGATCTGGAACAGTTCGTCGGACCAACTGACCTCGTCGGTCAGCAGGTTCCACTCGGCGCTGCCGACCCGGGTCTGCGCCTCGGGGCCGGCCTCGGGCGCCGCCTGCGGGAGCACGATGGTCTCCGGCGCGGGCGGCAGGCCCTCCTTGAGCTGGCCCAGGTGCTCGCGCAGGTCGTCGAGGTGGTGCACGGCGAGATCGCACAGCGCGCGCTGCCAGCGGCCCTGGGCGTCGTCGTCGTCCACCACGGTGTCGCGGCGGACCGCGTCCACGTCACCCCGCAGGCGCCGGGTCTGTGAGATCAGTGCGTCCACTGACCCCGGCTCGGGCGGCTGCGCGGGACGGTCCGCGAACAGGTGGGACGGCATGAGAACTCCGATACAGGCGCGGCACGGCCAAGTCTGAAGGAAGGACCGGTTACGACTGTTGCACAGGCGGCGACGGCGTGTAAGGCGTTTGGCAACATCCGCAACGGCCTTGCTCCTGGCATATACCTGAGGCCTTACGGCGCGTCCCTCCCGTACGAACGAATCCGGTCAGCCGAGGTCAGGGCCTCATGATCGGCCCTGGCGCGCCCGCCTCCCCGGTCCCGCGGCTGAGGGCTCCGGCGGCCCGGAAGGGAGCGGGAAGCGACGGCCGGAAACAGGCCCTCGGGGCGCGGCGGATCGAGCGTACGGCCGAGGCGTACGAGCCCCGCGCCTCCGTTCGGGTCGGGAACGACGCCCCTGCCGTGGTACCCCCGAACGAATGACCCCCGCCGCCGTCGGCCGCCGCTGTCCGCCGTCCCGCCCCCGGACTTCCCAGCGCCCCCCTTGATCGCTACCCTACGTGTCGGTAACGAACCGGGGGTGGCCCGCGCGGCAGTACGGACGCGGGCCCGCGCAGGGTGGGGACGACACACATGACCGGGCAGAACCACCCGGCGGGGCAGAGCCGCCGGTCCTTCCTCACCTATCTGGTCGCGGCGCCGACGCTCGCCCTCGTCACCCGCGCCGGCGCCGACGCGCTGGCCCCGCAGCCCGCCCGCGCCGTGGTGCCCAGCCTGCCCGCCATCGCCGACGTGATCGACCTCGGCGACCTGTTCATCCTGGCCGGCGCACCCACCTCGGCGCTGCTCGCGCTCGCCGTCGAGGCCGACGGGACCGTCCGCTTCCGGCTGCCGCGGGAGGAGGTCGGCCAGGGCCTCACCACCGCCGTGGCCATGCTGGTCGCCGAGGAGATGGACGCGCCGCTCGGCGCCGTACGCGTCGAACTCGACGACGCCCGGCCCGAACTGCTCTTCAACCAGCTCACCGGATCCTCCAACTCCATCCGCTCCCTCTACGGGCCGGTCCGCCAGTGCGCCGCCACCGCCCGGGCCCGGCTCGTGGCCGCCGCCGCCCGCCGCTGGGGCCTCTCCCCGTCCGCCCTGACCACCGCGAACGGCGCCGTCCGCGCCCCGGACGGCCGCACCGCCGGCTACGGCTCCCTCGCGGCGGCCGCCGCCGACCCGGGCCTGGTCGTCCTCGGCGCCACCCCCAAGAAGACGGCGAAGCACACCCTGGTCGGCAAACCGACCGGCCGCATCGACGCCCGCGCCATGGTCACCGGGGCCCAGCGGTACACCCTCGACCTCGACGTGCCCGGGGCGAAGCCCTGCGTGGTGCGCCGGCCGCCCACCCTCGGCGGCAGCGTCCGTACCGTCGCCAACCTCGCCGCCGTCAAGGCCATGCCCGGCGTCCTGCACGTGGTGACCGTGCCGACCGGGGTCGCCGTCGTCGCCGAGACCTTCGGGCAGGCCCTCACCGCCAAGGCAGCCCTCCAGGTCACCTGGGGGCCGGGCCCCGCCGACGCGCTGTCCGACGCGCAGGTCCGTACGAAGCTGCGCGCCGCCACCCCGCCGCTGCTGGTGCCGCCGCTGCTCACCCCGTACGTGGACGCCGAGTTCGACTTCGCCTTCGTCAGCCACTCCCCGATGGAGACCAACTCCGCCGTCGCCGACGTACGGGAGGACCGGGCCGAGATCTGGTCGGGCCTCAAGTCCCCCATCGTGGCCCGCCAGACCATCGCCGCCGACCTCGGCCTGCCCCTGGACAAGGTCACGGTGCACGTGGTCCAGGCCGGCGGTTCCTTCGGGCGGCGGCTCTTCTTCGACGCGGCCCTGGAGGCCGCCCGGATCTCCAAGGCCTGCCGCCGCGCCGTCCGGCTGATGTGGACCCGTGTGGACGACACCCGGCACGGCCGGATGCGCCCCGCCACCCACCACCGGATCCGGGCCACGCACCTGCTCGGCGAGATCCTCAGCTTCGAGCACCGGGTCGCCGCCGTCGAGACCGACTTCCGGCACGGGCTGGGCGAGATCATCACCGCCACCGCGGCCAGCCTGCCCCTGGGCATCGGCAACGCGACGCTGGCCCAGACCCTGTTCCTGACCACCGTGAAGTCCCCGTACCACTTCGGGCTCACCACCCAGGCCCTCACCGAGGTGCCGACCGGCATCCCCACCGGGTCCTGGCGCTCGGTGTACTCGGCCAACACCCGCGGCGCCGAGGAGATCGTGGTCGACGAACTGGCCGCGGCGACCGGCCGCGACCCGTACGCCTTCCGCCGCACCTTCCTGAAGACCGCCGCCCAGCGGGCCGTGCTCGACAAGGCCGCGACGGAAGGGCAGTGGGGGCGGCCGATGCCGGCGGGCTGCGCACAGGGCATCGCCTTCCACGAGGAGTACAAGTCCCGCACGGCCTGCCTCGTCGAGATCGACACCCGCGACCCGGAGCGCGTGCGCGTGACCAAGGCCGTCATCGCCGTGGACGTGGGCCTGCCCGTCAACCCGCGCGGGCTCGAGGCCCAGATGGTCGGCGGCCTCACCGACGCCATCTCCACCACCCTGCGCGCCGGACTGCACCTGGACAAGGGCCTCCCGCTGGAGGGCAGTTACAGCCAGTTCCACTGGGCCCGGCAGCGCGACACCCCGCGTGACGTACAGGTCCACGTGCTGCCCGCCACCGGAGACGAGCCGGGCGGGGCGGGCGAGCTCGGCGTCCCGGCCGCGGTGGGCGCCATCGCCAACGCCTGGGCCCGGGCCACCGGTGCCAAGCCGCGCAGCTTCCCCCTCGACTTCGATGTCGACTTCACCCCCTACCCGCGATAGACCGCAGCCAGGAGTACGGCCGTGCCCTCCCACACCTTCACCGTCAACGGGCAGAGCGTCACCGTGGACGCGCCCGACGACCTGCCCCTGCTCTGGGTGCTGCGCGACATGCTGGGCGTCACCGGCCCCAAGTACGGCTGCGGCGTGGACGTCTGCAAGGCCTGCACCAGCCACCTCGACGGCACCGACGTCCGGCCGTGCGTGGTGCCCGTCTCCGCGTGCGCGGGCAAGGCGGTGACCACCATCGAGGGGCTGGCCGACGGGGACACGCTGCACCCCGTGCAGGAGGCCTGGCTCGAACAGGACGTCGCCCAGTGCGGCTTCTGCCAGCCCGGCCAGATCATGGCGGCCGTGGCGCTGCTGCGGCGCACCCCCGAGCCCACGGACGAGGACATCGACGCCATCGCCAACATCTGCCGCTGCGGAACCTACTTCCGCATCCGCGAGGCCATCCGCAGCGCGGCCGCCCGTATGTGAGCGGCGGCGGACCCCGGCGTTTCCCCCGCGGATGCCGGGATCCGGCCGCTCGTGGCCAAACCTATGCGGGTCAGGGGCCGTTCGCAGGGTTCGCTCCGCCCAGTGACGCCGCGAGACGGGTATCACTGCGCACAGTGTGCGGCGGGTGGTTCAATGCCGCGGTGTCCCGGTCAGACGACGTCCTCAAGGTCCACCGGCTCGCCCACACCGGAGGGTCGGCCGCCCTGCTGGAATGGCTCGCCGCCCGCCTGGGCGGGTGGGCCGGGGTGGTCGACGCCGAGCAGGGGCGCGGGCCGGAGCCCGTGCTGCGTGCCGCCGCCGAGATGAACGTCCGCGGCGTACGGTCGGCCGTCCTGCACGGCGCCCGGGCCGCCACGCTGCTCTTCGCGCTGGACGGCGGGCGCGCGCTGGCCGCCGTACTGGACCGGCCGCACGATCCGGAGGCGCCCGCGCTGCTCGCGGACGCCGCCGTACCGCTTGGCCTGGTGCTGCGCGCCGAGGAGGCCGAGCGGCGGGAGGCGCGGGCCGGGCTGGCCGAGGCGCGGGCGCGCGAGGCGGTGCTGCACCTGCTGATGAACGGCCGGCTCTCCAGCGCCCACCAGGTGGCCGAGGCGCTGGGCCCCTCGCTGCCCGAGCCGATGCGCATGTACGTCGTGGAGTGCCGGACCGGCCGGCGCGGCGAAGTGGCCCGGCGGGTCGGTGAGCTGACGGGCGGCCGGGCCTGGATCGTGCGCTGCCCGGTCTACGTGCGCCACCTCATCGTGCTCGTCCCGGCGGACCTGGCCTCCGCCCGGGCCGACCACGACCCGCTGGCCGGGGCGCTGGTGGCGGTGGCCCCGGACTGCGTGGTCGGGGTCAGCGGGGAGCGGGGCCTGCGCGAGGCCCCGGCCGCCTACACCCAGGCCTTCCACGCCCTGGCCGTGGCCCGCGGCCGGCCCGAGCGGCACGCCCGGTTCGGGCCGGGTCCCGAGCTGGCGCTCGCCGCCCACGGGGCCGGGGCCGGCTGGGCCGAGGCCCTGCTCGCGCCCCTGCACGGGTACGAGCCCCGCCGCCCGCAGGACCCCGGCGGGCAGGAACTGCGGGCCACGGCCCACGCCTGGCTGAACTTCTCCTCGCACGCGACCCGGCTGCTGAAGATCCACCGCAACACCCTGGCCGCCCGGCTCCGGCTGGTCGAGACCCTGCTCAGCCTGGACCTCGCCCGCCTCGGGGACCAGGCCGCGCTCTCGCTGGCCCTGCGGCTGACTCCGGGCGGGCCGGCGGGGGAGGGCACGGAGGGATCGGGAACGGCGGAGGAGAGAGACTCCGCGGCCGTGCGGGCGGCCCCCGATCTCGACGGGCTGCTGCGCGACCCGCGCCTGACCGCCTGGGCCCGCGCCCATCTCGGCCCGCTGACCGGGCCCGACGCCCCGGCGGGCGCCCGCGCCACCGTGCGCACCTGGCTGGCGCACGATGCCCGGCTCGTCCCGGCGGCCGCCGCGCTGGGCGTCTCCGTCCCCGGTGCCCGCAAGCGGCTGACCCGCATCGAGGCACTGCTGGAGCGCTCCCTGCTCCAGTCGCCGAGTGCCCGCTACGACCTGTGGCTGGCGCACCGGGCGGAGGAGCTCGCCGGGTGACACCGCCAGCAAAAGGGATGAATCACGCAAAACATGCACGATCATGCCCCAATGAGGCGTATCAATGTGAAACGCGTACTGGTCGGTGAACCCCTCGACACCGCCAGGATGGGCGAGACCCTGCTCCCCAAACGGCTCGCCCTGCCGATCTTCTGCAGCGACCCGCTCTCCTCCGTGGCCTACGCCACCGAGGAGATCCTGCTGATCCTCGCCCTCGGCGGCGTCGCGCTGCTCCACCTCACCTGGTACGCGGCCGCCGCCATCGTCTTCCTGCTCGTGGTCGTCATCGCCTCCTACCGGCAGACCTGCCACGCCTACCCGGGCGGCGGCGGCGCGTACATCGTCAGCTCCGAGAACCTCGGACAGACCGCCGCCCTGACCGCCGCCAGCGCCCTGCTCGTCGACTACGTGATGACCGTCGCCGTCTCCGTGGTCTCCGGCGTCGCCGCGATCACCTCGGCCATCCCCGCGCTGAACGACCACGAGGTCGGCCTCTCGGTGGGATTCGTCGTGCTGCTGACCCTGATGAACCTGCGCGGCGTACGCGAGTCGGGCCGCGTCTTCGCCATCCCCACCTACGGCTTCGTCCTCGTCATCTACATCATGTTCGCCTGCGCCGCCGTACGGCTGGCGACCGGCGACACCATCCGCGCCGAGTCCGCGGACCTGCCCATCACCGAGGTCGGCACCTACACCGGCTTCGCCGTGGTGCTCCTCGCGATGCGCGCCTTCGCCTCCGGATGTACCGCCCTCACCGGTGTCGAGGCCATCAGCAACGGCGTCCCCGCCTTCCGGAAGCCCAAGGCCAAGAACGCGGCGACCACCCTCGCCGCGATGGGCGTGCTCTCGGTGACCATGTTCATGGGGATCACCGCACTCGCCATGACCTACCAGGTGCACGTCGCGGCCGACCCCACCGAGCTGGGCCTGCCGCCCGGCACCGCCACCTCCACCGCCCTCGCCCAGATCGGCCGCGCCACCTTCGGGAGCTGGCACTTCCTCTTCTACCTGCTCCAGGCCGTCACCGCCGGCGTGCTGATCCTCGCCGCGAACACCGCCTTCAACGGCTTCCCGATGCTCGCCTCGATCCTGGCCAAGGACCGGTACGCGCCCCGCCAGCTCTTCAACCGCGGCGACCGGCTCGTCTACTCCAACGGCGTCGTGCTCCTCGCGCTCGCCGCCATCGCCCTGATCGTCGCGTTCGACGCCCAGCTGACCCGGCTCATCCAGCTCTACATCATCGGCGTCTTCGTCTCCTTCACCCTCTCCCAGTCCGGCATGGTCCGGCACTGGCGCAGGGAGCTCGCCTCACCCGCCACCCCGCGCGAGGAACGCGTGCACATCCACCGGCGGCTCGCCATCAACGCGGTCGGCGCCTCCATGACCGCGCTGGTCCTGGTCATCGTCCTGATCACCAAGTTCACGCACGGCGCCTGGCTCGTCGTCATCGCCATGCCGCTGCTGTTCCTCGGCATGAAGGGCGTGCGCCGCCACTACGACCAGGTCGCCCGGCAGGTCGCCGTCGCCCCCGGCGCGAAGCCGCGCAAACCCGCCCGCCACCACGTCCTGGTCCTCGTCGCCTCCGTACACGCGCCCACCCTGAAGGCACTCGGCTACGCGCAGGCCCTGCGCCCCGACACCCTGACCGCGGTCACCGTCGCCGCGGACGAGACCGAGGCGGCCCGGCTGCGCGAGGAGTGGGCCGCACACGCCCCGGGCCTCCCGCTGAAGATCCTGCACTCCCCGTACCGCGAGGTGGTGGGCCCGATCCTGGCCCACGTCGAGGAGCTCGCGGCGGACAGCTCCACGGACGTGCTCTCGGTGGTGATCCCGGAGTACGTGGTCGGCCACTGGTGGGAGCAGCCCCTGCACAACCAGAACGCGCTGCGGCTCAAGGCCCGGCTGCTGTTCACCCCGGGGGTCGCGGTGATCGACGTGCCGTACCTGCTGGAGTCCGCGAAGTCCCCGCCCGCGCCGTAGCGGACGCGGCCCGCTGGGCCACCGCCGCGTGCGCCAGCGCCAGTTCCACCACGTGCCGGGGATCCGCCAGAGAACGGCCGGTGAGCTGCTCGAGACGGCGCAGCCGGTTCGAGACGGTGTTGCGGTGGCAGTACAGCCGCTGCGCCGCGTACGTCGTCGAGCCCTGGCAGGCCAGCCACGTGCCCAGCGTGGTCAGCAGCAGCCGGCGGTCCTCGGCGGGCAGCGCCAGGACCGGGCCCAGCACCACCGTCCGCAGCCGCCCGGCGAGTTCGGCCTGGGCCGCGACCAGCGCCGCCGGCAGCCCCTCGTCCAGCAGGGCGGTGCGCGGGCCGCCGGACTCGGGGACGGTGCGCAGCGCGAGCGCGGCCAGCCGGTGCGCCCCGGCCAGCTCGGCGGGCGCCTCCACGACCGGGCTCACCCCGGCACGGACCCCGAGCGGCGCGAGCATGTCCCGTACGGCTTCCAGCGGATGGTGGCCCAGCTCCACCAGGCCGGTCTCGCCGCCGGCCCGGATCCGCCACAGCACGCGGGGTGCCCCGGCGGCGACGGGCCGTTCCGCGGCCGCCTCCGTCGCCGTCCCCGCGGCCCCGGGGGAGCCATCCGCGGCCACCACGAACACGGCGAAGCGGCCGCGCTCGGGCAGCCCCAGCTGCGCCGCCGCCTCCGAGGCCGCGGGGCCGCCGGGGGCCGCAGCGCCGTCCAGCAGCACGTCCAGCAGGGCCGCGCGGCGCTCCCGGTCGCGGTCCGCACGGGCGGCCTCCGTGCGCCGGTAGGACTCGGACACGGCGTCCGTCATCTGGTCCAGTACGTCCCACAGCGCGCTCGCGCCCGGCAGCAGCCGGGGCAGCGCCGAGCGGTCGTGCGCGGCCACGGCCTCGGTGAGGGCCGTCCACAGCAGCCGTCCGCCGCCGCGGTAGGCGCGCAGCAACGAGGAGAGCGGCAGCCCCTGTTCGGCCCGCAGCGTGCCGGTGGCCCGGGCGTCGGCGAGGTCCACCGGCAGGCCGCGGGAGCTGCGGACCAGGCTCTCGACGGCCTGGCGGAGGTTGTGGTGGATCCGCTCGCGCAGCTCGGCCCGGCCGAGCAGGGCGGCGTACGCGGGGTCCTCGGCCAGGGTCCGGTCGGCGAGCCGGTCCGCCGCCACGGCCAGGCGGCGGGCCAGGTCCTCGCGTATCTCCTCGATGATCCGCTCCATGACGGGCCAGCCTGACACGGGGGAGGGGGCGGTGGGGAGGGCCCGGACCGGCCGATCCGCTACCTTGTGCGAAGCACTGCGCGTGCAGTGCTCACATGACGTGCCGCACCCGACCAGGGACCGCCCATGCGCCAGAACCCGCAGCGCCGCGCCGCGCTGCTCGACGCAGCCATCGAAGTCCTCGCGCGCGAGGGCTCGCGCGGCCTGACGCTGCGCGCGGTGGACGCGGAGGCGGGCGTGCCCACCGGCACCACCTCGAACTACTTCGCCAACCGGGCCCAGTTGCTCGTGCAGATCCTGCACCGCACGCGCGAGCGGCTGGTGCCGGACCCGGCGGACCTGACCGGGCCGCTGGACGCCGAGGTGCTGCTCGGCGAGCTGCTGGCCCGGATGCGCCGCGAGCGCAGCGTCCACATCGCCATGCTCGAACTGCGCCTGGAGGCCACCCGCCGCCCCGAGCTCCAGGCGGAGCTCGCCGGCTTCCTGGGGTCGGAGCTGGAGGAGAACGTCGCCTGGCACCTGGAGTCCGGCCTGCCCGGCGACCGCCGGGGCGTCGTACTGCTCTACCTCGCGATGCTGGGCCTGATGGTGGACGACCTGACCGCCCCGACCCTGCTCGACGCCCACCCGGTGCAGGACCTCATCGAAACGATGGCCGAACGCCTCCTCCAGAACCCCCCTCCGGCGTAGCCCGGCCGCCGGCCGGCCCTCGTACCCGGGCTGAACTGCGCGGATGGGTTTTGCCCGGGAGGTCGGGGGTTTGTGACACTGGCGGGGTGAATGCCACCGACCTGTTCCACCAGATGCTCCGCCGGAAGATCGCGCCCGCCCTGCGTGACGCCGGGTTCACCGGTACCGGCCTCGAGTACCGGCTGCGGGAGACCGCGCCCGATCACGCCCTGGTCGGCTTCCAGCGCAGCGCCGGCGACGGTGACGGGGTGGAGCGGTGCCGGTTCACGGTCAATCTGAGGGCCGTCCCGTACGAGGAGCACGAGGCCCTGCGGCGGCGGCGCCCGGCCCTCGGCAGCAGGATTTCGGCCAATCGCGTCGGGCCCGTCGGATGGCACACGCGGATCGGGCGGCTGCTCGGCCATCCGCACGACCACTGGTGGACCATCACCGACGCGCGCAGCGCCGACCGCGCCGCCGACGACGTCCTCGCCGTGGTCCTGCGCCACGGGGTGCCCGCCCTGTGGGCCGGGCTCACCGACCTGGCGCCCGAGCACGGCCCGGCCGTCGAACCGGTGCCCGACTGCCTGGACCCGTACTGCTTCGGGAGCGACTCCGGACCGCGCCCGGCAGCGGGCGCCCCCGCGCCCGAGGAGCTCGAGGGGGCGGTCGTCGTCGAGGTCGGCGAACGCCGGTCCAGCTACGTCATCACCTTCCTCGACGAGGCGCGGGACCGGGAGACCAGGCTGCACATCGACGCCCCCTGGCGGCTCGAACAGCCGGACTTCGGCTGGGTGCGGGTCGGCTACGGCGCCCAGGGCGACGTACGCACCGTCCCCTCCGCGGGCAGCACCCTGCCCGCCCATCCCCTGGCCCTGCTCGGCGAACTGACCCTGTGCACTGTCGACTCGGCGCGGACCGCGCCCGACGGGTCGCTGCTCCTCGCCTTCGAACAGGGCACCGCGCGCGAGACCGGCCTCACCGTCGCCGGAACCCCGCACCCCCTCGCCGTGGACACGCCCTGGCACTTCGAGGACTGGACCGGGGTCCGGTGATCTTATGCTCAGGTTTAAGCGAGTCAGCCTGGTCTTGCGGCTGGTGAGGGACTTTGATGGGTCTGCCAGGCCTCGTACCGGAGCAGGGGGATCACCCATGGGCGCCGACCACAGCCAGCAGCACGACCGGGAGCACGGCCGGGACGGCCAGGACCACGGCCAGGACGGCCAGGGCCACAGCCGGGACGGCCAGGATCACGGCCGGAAGGACAGCGCACCCACCCTGATCGGTTCTGTCCAGCGCGCGCTGCGCCTCCTGGAGGCGATGTACGCGGAGGGCGGCGTGACGGCCAAGCGGCTCGCCCGGCTCACCGGGATCCCCCTGCCCACCGTCTACCACCTGCTGCGCACCCTCAGCCACGAGGGCTACGTACTGCGCGAGGCCGGTGCGTTCCGGCTCTCGGACGATCTCCCGCTCGCTTCGTGATCAGAAGTCGACCGGTTCCGGCCAAGCTGTCGCGCGCTTCGGCGCATGTTCCAGCGGAAAATGCCAGAACCCCCTTCCGCACTGTGGAACTTGAGTAAGTTCCCTCCTGTCGCGCCGTACGACCGTGCAATCCGCACGTCCGGCCGGGAGGGGAGCCCGCGTGCCCGGGATCGACGAATGCCTGCTCGAAGCCATGGCCCTGCCTGGTGCGCGGGGGGCCGCGCTGGTCGACTGGAGCAGCGGACTGGCTCTCGGCACAGCGGGGGACTCACCCGTGGGGGACCACGAGACCACCGCCGCCGAGACCGCCGAGCTGGCCCGGGCCGCCGCGGAGTACGAGTCCTTCGCCCCGGCGGAAGCCGCGCCCGACGAGGCCGTCCCCGCCGACGCCACCGGACAGCCCGTCGAAGACCTGATCGTCACCACCCGCACCGGCTACCACGTGCTGCGCTTCGTCGAGACCAGCTTCGACAGCAGCGTCTTCCTGCACCTGTGGCTGGACCGGGCCGACGGCAACCTCGCCCTCGCGCGCCTCAGACTCCGCGCCCTGGCGGAGGGGCTGGTGCTCAGATGACCGTCCAGGCCCCGACCGTGTCAGCCGCCGTCTCCCCCCTCCTCACCCGGCTCGCCGCCGAACGCGCCACCGGCGCCCTCTTACGCGACCGGGGCACCCTCTTCCTTGAGAACGGCAACGTCGTCCACGCCGAGAGCCCGGCCACCCCCGGCCTGGACGTGCTGCTGACCACCGGCGGCGGTCTCGCCCCCGAGCGCTGGCGCGAGGCCGTGGACCGGGCCGGCGCCCGCCGCCAGGTCGCCCGCTTCCTCGTCGACAGCGGCGGCCTCGCCGGCGGAGAGCTGGAGATCTGCCACATAGCCGCGATCTTCGACGCCGCCTTCTTCGCCCTCTCCCCGGGCAGCGGGCCCTCCCGCTTCCGGCGCGGGGCCACCCACTGGATCGGCTCCGTCCGCTCCGTCCCGGCCGCCGCCGTCGAACGCGAGACCCGGCGCCGCAGGGAACTCCTCGACGCGGTCTGGCCCTACCCGCTGCTGGACACGGCCCCGGTGGTACCGCGGGCCGCCGCACCCGGCCAGACCGTCACCACCCGGCAGCGGCTCCTGCTGCGGCAGGCCGACGGCGTGCGCACCCCGGCCGACCTGGCGTGGGTCCTGGGCCGGCCCGCCTTCCACACGCTGCTCGACGTACGGCGCCTCGCGGCGGCCGGACTCGTCGAGACCCCGCACACCCCGCCCCCACCGCCGGTCGCGGAACCCCTGCCCGACTGGATGACCCAGGCCCAATCCCCGGACGTGGCGCTGCTCCGCCGGTTACGCGACGCACTGGAGGCAAGCCTGTGAGGCTCCCGCTGCGACCGGCCCTGCGAGCCGACCGCTCCGAGCGGAGGCAGCCCGAAAGGAGAAAGGCCGACATGAGCACGGTGCCGCCCGAGGCGGAGGCCGAGATAGTCGCCGAGCTCCGCAGGCTGCGGGCCCGGGTACCCCAGCTCACCGGCGCCCTCGCCGCCAGCGCCGACGGCCTCGTCCTCGCCCAGGACAGCGCCGCCGCCGAGGGAGAGACCGTCGCGGCCCTGACCGCGGCCGCCCTCGGGGTCGCCCAGCGGCTGAGCGACAGCACCGGCCAGGGCGGCTTCCGCGAACTGCTGGTGCGCGGCGAGCACGGCTACGTGGCCACCTACGCGGCGGGCGAGGCGGCCGTCCTCACCCTGACCGCGGAGACGCGCGTCAACGTGGGGCGCCTCCACCTCGAGGCCCGGCGCTCCAGCCTGCGCATAGCCGAGCTCATCGACCACACGCTCGGGCGGCGGGGGGCCGGGACCAGCCCGCACGGCCCGGCCGGCCCGGCGGGCTCGGGCGGCAGCCTCCCCGCGCCGCCCCTCCCGCCCCTGCCGCCCGCCTCTCCCGTACTGCCCGCCTGACCCGTACTGCCCGACACCAGACCCAACGGATCCCGTAACGCCCGGCAAGGAACGAGAAAGAGGAGCCAGACATGGCAAACGTCGAGACCACGCTCAAGGAAGCCACCACCATCATCGACGGTGCGATCGGCGCCGCCCTGGTCGACTACGGCAGCGGAATGGCCCTCGGCACCGTGGGCGGCGGCAAGGAACTCGACCTCGGGGTGGCCGCCGCGGGCAACACGGACGTGGTCCGCGCCAAGGTCCGCACGATGGAGATGCTGGGGCTCCAGGACGAGATCGAGGACATTCTCATCACATTGGGGAACCAGTACCACCTGATCCGCCTCTTGAAGGGCAGGGGCTCCTCGGGCTTCTTCCTCTACCTCGCTCTCGACCGCGGGCGGGCCAACCTCGCGATGGCCCGCCACCAGCTGAAGAAGATCGAGGCAGAGCTGGAGATCTGACCGGGAGGCCTCCTCCGGGCCGCGCCCCGCCGGGCGGCGCGGCTGCGCGTCGTCGAGGTGGCGGGCGGCTGAATTCTTTGCCGTCCGCCCCGGCGATCGGCCGTGGTATGCCCGGTATCGGCGGAGTTCATGATTCTGCCAGCTAGTAAGATGCTGTGAGTAGCTGATCATCAATAGAGCACAAAATGCTGGAGAACCTGCCACCCATGCCCCCGCGCCTGAGCATCGTCGTCCCCGTCTACAACGTCGAGCTCTACCTCGACGAGTGCCTGGAATCCATCGCAGCTCAGACCTTCGAGGACTTCGAGGTCATCCTCGTGGATGACGGGTCCACGGACACCAGCGCCGTCATCGCCAAGGCGTTCGCCGCACGGGACAAGCGCTTCCGGGTCGTCATGCAGGAGAACGCCGGTCTCGGCGCCGCCCGCAACGCGGGCGCCCGGCACATCCACCCGGACAGCGAGTACCTGGCCTTCGTCGACAGCGACGACACCATGCCGGACTACGCCTACCAGCGGATGATCGAAGCCCTCGACGAGACGGGCTCGGACTTCGCCGGCGGCAACGTGAAGCGCTTCCGCTCCGTCGGCATGCAGCAGTCCTGGGGGCACCGGGCGGCCTTCGCCAAGACGCAGCTGAAGACCCACATCTCCAAGTTCCCGGCGCTGGTCACCGACCGCACCGCGTGGAACAAGGTCTACCGCCGCACCTTCTGGGACGAGCACGGCTTCCAGTACCCGGAGGGCATCCTCTACGAGGACGCCCCGGTCAGCATCCCCGCGCACTACTTCGCGTCCAGCGTCGACATCCTCAGCGACTGCGTCTACCACTGGCGCGTCCGCGAGACCGGCGAGCGCTCCATCACCCAGCGCTCCACCGACCCGGTCTCCCTCATCGACCGCGTGAAGTCCGTCCGCCTGGTCCGCGAGTCCCTCAAGGCCAAGCAGGGCGCCAAGTACGTCCGCTACCTCCGCGACTACGACTACAACGTGCTGAGCGAGGAGCTCCCGCTCATCTACAAGTACGTCGGTGAAGGCGGCGCCGACTTCCGCGCCGCGTTCGTCAAGGAGGTCGGCGGCCTCGTCCGCGAGATCGGCACCGCCCCCTGGTCCGACCTGACCGTCGCCGACCGCCTGAAGGCCTTCCTGGCCAGCGAGGGCCGCGTCGAGGACTTCATCGCGCTCCAGGACCACCAGCGCGACTACCACTACAGCGTGCCGGTCAAGGGCATCGCCCGCCCGCAGGCCGACTACCCCTTCCTGCAGGGCCGCCCGCCGGTCCCCGCCAGGATCCTCACCCTCGGCCCGCGCGAGCGCCGCGTCGTCAGCCGCCTGGAGCAGGCGGCCTGGGCCGACGGCAAGCTGCTCCTGCGCGGCTACGCCCTGCCCGGCCACCTCGGCGCGGAGAGCCGCCTCGGCTCCCGCAAGATGCTGATCTTCCGCGAGGGCGGCAAGCGCCGCCGCTCGGTGGTCAGCACCCGTACGGTCGCCTCCCCGATGGCCACCGTGAAGGCCCCGCACCTCGCGCTGCGGCACGCCGACTGGGCCGGTTTCACCGCCGTCGTCGACCCCTCGGTCTTCCAGTCGGGCGGCAAGTGGCACGAGGGAATATGGACCACCTCCGTCGCCGTCACCGGAGCCGGCGGCCTGCACCGCGCCCGCCTCAGGGGCGGTGAGCACGACACCGGCCACAACCCGCCCGCGCACTGGGTGGCCCCCGACGTCCGGGTCGTCCCGGCGGTCACCAGCTCCCTGACCATCCAGGTCGAGATCGTCCGCGCCCGCGCCCTGGACGTGCGCCCCGACGGCGACGACGCCGTCGAGATCATCGGCGAGCTCGCGGCCGCGGTCGGCGCCGGCGCCACCCTGCGCGTCGTCCACGTCTCCACCGAGACCGCCCACACCTTCCCGCTGGAGACCGGCGCGGCCGTGTCCGGCCGCACCCCCTTCACCGCCCGCGTGCCGCTGGCCGACCTGGCCGCCGTACCGGACGCCCCGTGCGAGCCGGGCGAGTGGACCCCGGAGCCCTGGAGCCTGTCGGTGATCAGCGCCGACGGCACCGAGCACCGCCTGGCCCACGACGAGCGCGGCGGCTTCGCCGGCCTGGTCCTGCCGCTGCCCGGTGGGACCGCGGACCGCGCCCTCTTCGCGAAGCGCGGCAACACCGGACACCTGACCCTCTCCGTGCAGCCCTCGCCGCCGCTGATCGACGCCGTCGAGGCCAAGGACGGCACCGTGAGCCTGCGCGGCCGGTTCGTCGCGCCCACGGACGAGCCGTACGAGCTCGTCCTGCACAACGCCCACGGCGTGGAGTTCAGCTACCCCGTCACGCGCGACGGCGACACCTTCCGGACCTCCTTCGAGCCCGTGCTCCCCGAGGCCTACGCGGGCCGCACCACGCTGCCCGAGGGCCGCTGGTGGCCCACCCTGCGCCCGGCCGCCCAGGGCGGCACGACCGCGGGCCTGCTCGGCGTCGACCGCGGCGCCCCCGTGCAGATGAGCCCCGGCCTGCTCTTCGCCGGACCGCACCCGCTCACCGTGCAGGGCCGCCGGATGCGGGTCGAGACCCGCTTCCACGACCGCATGGTGCTGGTCGCCGACCCGCTGCTCAGCCCGCACGACCGCTCCCGGTACGCCCAGCGCGTCGCCCGCTTCGAGACCTACCCGGCGCAGCGCGCCCTGCCCGTCAAGGACGTCGTCGTCTACGACACCTTCCAGGGCAACGGCGCCGGCGACTCCCCCCGCGCCATCCACGAGGAGCTGGTGCGCCGCGGCGAGAAGCTGGAGCACATCTGGCTGGTCCGCGACGGCCGCGCCGAGGTCCCGCAGTCCGCCCGCGCCGTGCAGTACGACAGCGTGGAGTTCTGGGAGCTGCTGGCCCGCGCCCGCTACTACGTGACCAACGACAACGTGCCGCAGCACTTCGAGCGCCGCGCCGGGCAGGTCGTCGTCCAGACCTGGCACGGCACGCCGATCAAACAGATCGGCCACGACTTCGTGCACGACTACTACACGAGCCCGGAGATCCTGGAGGGGCTGGCGCACGACAGCGCCCAGTGGACCCTGCTCGCCTCCCCCGGCTCGTACGCGACGCCCCTCCTCAAGCGCGCCCTCGGCTACGACGGCGAGGTCGTCGAGGCCGGCAGCCCGCGTACGGACGCACTGGTGCGGCCCGACGCGGACCGCGTGGCCGAGGTCCGGCGGCGGCTCGGCCTGCCCGAGGGCAAGAAGGTCGTCCTGTACATGCCGACCTGGCGGGAGAACTGCGAGGGCTGGTCCGGCGGCTACAAGCTCGACATGCGGATCGACCTGGAGCAGGCCCGCCGCGAGCTGGGCGAGGACCACGTCCTGCTGGTCCGCGGCCACCACCACGTGGGGGAGCAGGTCCGCGAGGGCGTCCGCGACGGGTTCGTCGTCGACGTGTCCCGCTGGCCCGACGCCACCGACCTGCTGCTGGTCGCCGACGTGCTGATCTCGGACTACTCCTCCGCGATCTTCGACTTCACGCTCACCGGCCGGCCGATCCTGCTCTTCGCGTACGACCTGGCGCACTACAAGAGCACCCTGCGCGGCTTCAACTTCGACCTGGAGGCGAAGGCCCCGGGCCCGCTGCTCGCGGACTCGGCGAGCCTGATCGAGGCCGTACGGAACGCGGACGCCCTCGGGGAGCAGTACGCGCAGGCGCGGGCGGCGTTCCGCGACGAGTTCTGCGACCTCGACGACGGCCGCGCCACCGAGCGCGTCGTCGACCGCATGCTCGCGAAGGGCGCCGAGCCCGCCGAGTAGGCGCTGCGTAGGCCGTACGGGCGAATTGGCCGCCCGAACACCGACCGCCCCGGGCCCACCGATGAATTTCGGGCCCGGGGCCGGTCTGTATGTGAGGACGTACGCACACCGCACGCACTCACACGGAGACAGCCATGAGCAGCAACGGATTCACCACGTGCCTCTGGTTCGACGGCAACGCGGAGGACGCCGCCGACTACTACCTGTCCGTCTTCAAGGACGGCAAGATCGGCCGGATCGGCCGGTACACGGAGGCGGGCCCCGGCCGGCCCGGCGCGGTGATGGTCGTCGAGTTCGAGATCAACGGGCAGAAGTTCATCGGCCTCAACGGCGGCCCGGAGTTCACCTTCTCGGAGGCGATCTCCTTCCAGATCCACTGCGCCGACGAGGCGGAGGCGGACTACTACTACGCCGAGCTGACCAAGGACGGCGGCCAGGAGTCCGACTGCGGCTGGGTCAAGGACAAGTTCGGGCTGTCCTGGCAGGTCATCCCGCCGGGTGCGATCGACCTGATCAGCGACCACGACCCGGAGCGGGCCGCCCGGGCCACCGGCGCCATGATGAAGATGAAGAAGCTGGACGTGGCGGAGATGCGGCGGGCCGCCGACGGGTTCTCGGGCTAGGCCGTCCCGGTCGCGGCGGCGATCCGGGTCAGCAGCCGGGGCACCGCCGACCGCGCCACCCGTTCGGCCGTCTGCGGTGAATCAGGGCCTCCACAGGGGTGAGATCCGGGCCGCGTCCCTGCCCTCGGCCGCGGCGGGCGGGTACAAAACCCGACATGAAGCTCAAGCCGTACAGCCTTGGCGCCCTGCTGCTGATCCTGCTGGCGCCGGCGACCGTGTCGTCCGTTCCCGCCTTCGCCTCGGCGGCGGTGGTTTCCCCGGTGCCGGAGCGGCACTCCGCCGATGTGATCGGCCGCTTCCTCGCCGGGTTCTACGGCGAGCACGGCCCGACCCTCCACGACCGCGAGACCCGGGTCTCGCCGGTGCTCAAGGAGAGGCAGACGGCGAACCCGGACGCCGACGTCCTGCTCTGCACACGGAACGAGCCGCGGGACATCGTCATCGGCCCGGTCACCGTCGCCCAGTCGGCCGTTGTCGGCTGGGCCACGGTCACCACGCACTGGGACGCCGGACTCACGGACACCTTCACCGCGTACGTGCGCCTCGACTCCCAGCCCATCCGGGTCGACGACGTGATCTGCGCGGGCTGACACCCGTTCGGTGAACCGGTGCCTCCCGGTCTTCCGTGCCTGCTACAACATCGTGCATGACTGCATTCGAGATCACCGGGGCGAGCGCCGCGGACATGGAGATGATCCGGGGCTGGGCCGACGAAGAGGGCTGGAATCCGGGGGACTCGGACCGGTTCGCCTTCGCGGTCGCCGACCCGGAGGGCTTCCTCGTCGGCCGGCTCGACGGCGAACCCGTGTCCTGCGTCTCCGCGGTGCGGTACGGCGCCGGCTTCGGCTTCATCGGCTTCTACATCGCCCGTCCCGCCTTCCGCGGGCAGGGCTACGGCATCCGGGTCTGGGACGCGGCGATGAAACGGCTCGACGGGCGGCTCATCGGCCTGGACGGGGTCGTCGAGCAGCAGGAGAACTACCGCAAGTCCGGCTTCCGCCACGCCTGGAACAACATGCGCTACGAAGGCGCCCCGCAGGGCGGGGCGCCGGGTGCCGACGGCGTGGAGGTGGTGGACGCCGCCTCGCTGCCCTTCGGCCAACTCGCCGCCTACGACCGCCGGTTCTTCCCCGAGGCCCGCGACGCCTTCCTCTCCGCCTGGACCGGGCTGCCCGGCCGGACCGCCCTGGCGGCCGTCCGCGCGGGCCGGATCGAGGGAGTGGGCGTGGTCCGCCCGTCCAGCGGGGCCTCCCGGGTCGGCCCGCTCTACGCGGCGAACCCCGAGGTGGCGGCCGCCCTGCTGCGCGGACTCGCGGAGCACGCGCCCGGCGGGCTGGTGTCCTTGGACGTACCGGACGCCAACCCGCCGGCCGCCCCCGTCTTCGCCGGCCTCGGGCTGGTCCCGGTCTTCGAGACCGCCCGGATGTACACGGGCCCGGCGCCCGCGCTCGAACTGGCCGGGATCTACGGAGTGACCAGCCTCGAACTGGGCTGACCGGGCCGGGGGTTGCCCGGCCGGGCGGTTGTCGACGGACCGCCCGGCCGGTACCCGTACGCGGGGCCGCACCTGGGCCCGCGCCCGGTGGCCGTCAGAAGTCGAACAGGGTGCCGCTGGTGTTGCGCATGCCGCACGGGTTGGCGAACGTGTACTCGTAGTTCAGCCGGCGGCCCTGCCACACCCCGTCGGCCGTCACCGTCATGGGGTTCCACTCCCTGGTACAGGCGGTGCCGGGCTCGGGCGCCGCGAGGGCGTCCAGGGCGGGCGCGTTCGACCGTAACTCCGCACAGGCGGCGGCCGGGTCCGGGTGCGTGCCGCCCGGCGTCGGTGCGCACACCAGCGTCACCACGCGCAGCACGGTGCCGGTCGCGGTGTCGTCCCCGGCGGTCACCCCGAGGACGAGCGCGGACGGGGCGTAGAGGCTTTCCGTGCCGGAAGGGGCGGCGCCGGCCGACCCGGGCCAGGCCAGCGCGGTGAGCGCGGTGAGCGCCATGGCGGCGGAACCGAGCCCGAGACCCCTGGTGATGGACCGCATTTCGAACACTCCCTTGGGTTGGTGTTTCGGATAGCGGACAGAGTCTTGCCCACCGGGGCCGTGAACGCCCGTTCGCACCGCCATTTTTCGTCACCGATCGTGTACGGATGAGTGCAGTCCGCAGCGGTGCGGCAGGGGCTGACCTGTGCCGGAGCGGTCCGCCGAATCGGCCGAACACCGACCGGACACACGCCCGAAACGTCTTCGAAAAAGGTCCCCGGGAGGTCAGCTCGCCGAGGCGCGCGGGGCGTACATGTCGAGGAGGCGGGTGCGGGTCTGGTGCAGCCGCAGCGCCAGGACCCGCCCGACCCAGTGGCCGATCGCGGACCCGAAGGCGGGATCGGCGTCCATGAGCATCCGCACCCGCGCGCCGTCGAACTCGTACGCGCGCACCGGCGTCATCGCCTCGGCGCTCAGCTGCCACGCGTACGGCGGGAACAGCCACGACCAGCCCACCAGCTCACCGGGACCGAGGTTCTCCACCGGCGCGGGCGTACGGCGGCCGGACACGGGGATCTGCAGGGTCACCGTGCCGGAGCGCACGATCCAGAAGGACTCCGCCCGGGTGCCTTCGTCGAAGATCCGCGCACCCTCGGGAAAATTGACCTCGCGGGCCTGGGACATCAGCAGGCCGCGATGCTCGGTGGACAGCACGGCAGCCATCCGGACGGGGGAAGGTGTGCTCACGACGGCCTCCGATCACGACCCCCCACAGCGCACTGCTACACCCAGTGTCGCCGACGCGCGCCCGATCCAGACCGGATCGGGCGGCGCTTCTTCCGGAGGGGCCGCGGGACGGGCCGCGCACGGCCGCCCCGGCCGCGGGACGCGCCGCGCACGGCCGCCCCCGCCCTGTCCCGCCGTCTTCTGTCGCTTCTCCCGCCGTGTCTCCTGCCGTGTCTCCCGCCGTGTCCTGCCCGGTCCGGGCCCCGCTCCCGTCGGCGGGGCACCGTACGCGCCCTAGTCCTCGGCGTTCGCCTCCAGGCAGGCCACTTCCATGGTGTCCAGCACCGCTTCGTGGCTGCGCCCGCTCAGCTCCGCGACGTTCTCGATCTGCGCCGTCGCCCAGGCCGCCAGCGTCATCGCCAGCACCCGCAGCCCGTCGGTGCCGTACTCGGCCAGGATCTCGTCCGTGACGATCATGGCGTCCTCGGGCACCTGCTCCGGCGGCTCCAGGCCCGCGAGGCCGCGCAGCATCGCGAGGGTGCGGCGCGAGATCTCCGGGGTCAGCCTCGCCAGCCGCATGTCCTCTTCTTCGTCCATCCGCCCCACCCCTCCACGCTCCGGTGCCGTGCCCATCACCTCAGGGCACCGTAGAGGGACGCGGCCCCGCGCGGGGCCGTTTCGTCAGGGAGACTTCCCCCGAGGCGCGACCGGCCGGTAACTTGACCGGCGGCAGCCGTCCGGATCCGGACGGCCGGAGCCCGGCAGGAGTGAGATGAAGAGTCTCTTACGCACGGTTCTCGGCGCCCTCCTCCTGCTGGCCGGCACCCTGCCCGCGCTGCCGGCCACGGCCGCCGCCGCGGCGACGGCCGCGAGCGCCGCGGACGCCACGGAGAGCTGGACCCCGCCGCTGTCCACCCGGGGCCGGTACACCGTGGACGCGCGGGGCGACCGCACACCGTGGTCCGCGACGAGAGGCACGTCCCGCCGGGCGGCGACTGGGCCACCGGCTACACCAAACTCCAGTGCCCCGGTGGCCAGTTCCTGATCGGTTACAGCCTGCGCGGCGAGCGGGTCTCGGCCGCCCTGTGCGCACCGGCCCGCACGGCCCTCCCGGCGGGCGGCCGCACGCTCTGGTTCGACCGCGGCGACAACCGCCCGCCCGGCGGACCAGGCGGCGACTTCGCCACCGGGCACTACAAGGGCCAGTGCCTGACCGGCGAATACGCGGCGGGCATCGCCTTCACCACCCGCGTCGCCACCCGCCCCTCCCCGGCCGCCCTGCTCTGCCGCCCCCTCCCGGCAGCCTGACCCCAGCCGGCCCCACCTGACCCCTCCCACCCCCGCCCGCGCGTACGGGCTCGGCGCGATTCGGCATTCAATACGTCAAGTGGGGTGAACCGTAGGTCGATTCGCCCTAGGGTGCGCCCGTACGCATGGACGCGGGCCGCCGTTCGGCGGTTTCCGGCCATGACACGGCGGCCGGGTACGGCACGGCCGCGCACCACACCGAACTGGGGGGTTCATGCGTAGATCCAGCAGATCCAGCAGATCCGGACGACTGGCGGCCGCTCTCGCCCTGGCCGTGGCCGGGACCGGCGCAGGACTGGGCCTCGGCCTCGTCCCGCAGGCGGCCGCCATCACCCCGCCCGTGGCGTTCACTGCCGACGCCCTGGCGACCTGGCAGCCCAACGGCGTGGTCTGGGCCCTCGCCGAGGCGGGCGGCAAGGTCTTCGCCGGCGGCACCTTCTCCACCGTACGCCCGCCCGCCGGCGGCGCCGGCAGCGAACAGCCGGCCGTGAACTTCGCGGCGCTCGACGCCGCCACCGGCGCCCCGACCTCCTGCACGCTCTCCTTCACCGTCGGCTCGGGCACCGCCACCGTCCGCGCGCTCACCCTCTCGCCCGACAAGCAGACCCTGTACGCGGGCGGCTACTTCGGGGCCGTCAACGGCACCCCGGTCTCCAGCCTCGCCGCCATCGACGTGGCCACCTGCACCGTGAAGACCGGCTTCCGGCCCGCCTTCGCGGCCACCGTACGGGCCCTCGCCGTCACCGGCGACACCGTCTACGCGGGCGGCGACTTCCTCACCGTCGCCGGCCGGCAGCGCGAACGCTTCGCCGCGGTCGACGCGACCGACGGATCCCTGCGCCCCTTCACCGCCAACGCCGACGAACCCGGCCGCGCCGTCGAGGTCACCCCCGACGGCACCGCCGTGCTGCTCGGCGGCGACTTCTTCACCGTCAACGGGACGAACACCCACGCCCTGGCCGTCGTGAACGCCACGACCGGCGCGCTCACCAAGGCCTACCCCGGCTTCATCGAGACCAACTCGGTCGTCAAGGACATCGCCACCGACGCGACCGGGTTCTACACCGCCAACGAGGGCACCGGCGGCGGCGTCTTCGACGGCCGGATCGCACTCGACCTCGCCGGCCTCGGCCAGCGCTGGCGCGACACCTGCCTCGGCGCGACCCAGGCCGTGCTCCCATACCAGAGCGTGCTCTACAGCGCCTCGCACGCCCACGATTGCTCCAGCGTCGGCGAGTTCCCCGACGGCCAGCGCCACCACCTGCTCGCCCAGCCCACCACCGGAACCGGCAAGCTCGGCTGGTCCCCCGACACCAGCGACGGCATCGGCGAGGGCATCGGCCCGCGCGTGATGACGGTCGGCTCCAAGGGTGGTGTCCAGTACCTGTGGGTCGGCGGCGAGTTCACCACCGTCAACGGCGCCGCGCAGCAGAGCCTGACGCGCTTCGCCTCCACCGGGGACACCGGCGCGCCCAGCGTGCCCGTCGCCAGTGCCGTCAGCTTCAAACCCGGCGAGGCCCAGGTGCGCTGGCGCACCGCTCTCGACCTCGACGACAGCGCGCTGACCTACCGGATCCACCGCAACGGCGCGGCCGCCCCGATCGCCACGGTCACCGCCGACTCGCTGTTCTTCCGCCGCCCCCAGGCCTCCTGGACCGACACCACCGTGACCCCGGGCCAGACGTACACCTACCGGGTGTCGGCGACCGACGCGGCCGGGAACACCAGCGCCCTGTCGGGCACCGCGAGCGTCACCGTCCCGACGTCGGTCGACGGCTACCCGAACCAGGTGCGCGCCGACGGCGCCCAGCAGTACTGGCGCTACGACGAGTCCGCCCTGCCCTTCGCCGCCGACTCCTCGGACGGCGGCAACCAGAGCGGCGTGCACCTGAACGCCCCCGCCCTGCGCCAGTCGCCCGGCGCGGTCTCCGGCGCGAGCACCGCCATCGGCTTCAACGGCACGGACACCCAGGTGTACGGGGACAAGCGGCAGACCGTGGGCAGCACCTACACCATCGAGACCTGGTTCCGGACGAACACCACCCGCGGCGGCAAGCTCTTCGGCTTCGGCAACAACCAGGCACGCGGCAGCAGCCAGTACGACAAACACCTCTACATGACCAACGACGGCCGGCTCGTCTTCGGCGTGTACACGGGCGCCACCCGCACCGTCACCACCAGCACCGCCTACAACGACGACCAGTGGCACCACGCCGTCGCCACCCAGGGGCCCGGCGGCATGACGCTCTATGTGGACGGAGTCCAGAAGGGCACGCTGGGCGTCACCACGCACGAGAACTTCTCGGGCTACTGGCACGCCGGCGGCGACAGCCTCGGCGGCTGGCCGGACCGCCCGACGAGTGAGTACTGGGCCGGCCGGCTCGACGAGACGGCCGTCTACCCGAGCGTGCTCAGCGCCGCGCAGGTGCAGAACCACTACGCCCTCGCCACCGCCCCGGCCGACTCGGTGGTGCGGGTGACCGCCTCGGAGGACACCTACGCCAACGCGGGCGCGCCCGACGGCAACTACGGCACCTCGAGCTCGCTCGCCGTACGGGGCACCTCGTTCTACGCGAGCTACCTGCGCTTCAACCTGCCCGCCGCACCCGCCGGCACGGTGCTGAAGTCGGCCGTCCTCAGCGTCAAGACGAGCACCATGAGCGGCGCCGGCACGGCGGACACCGTCTCGGTCGTCCCGGTCACCGGGTCGTGGACCGAGGCCGGCACGACCTACAACAACCGGCCCGCGCTGGGCGGTCCGGCGCTCGGCGGCTTCGCGGGCATCCCGGACGGCTCGGCCGTGCACACCACGGGGCTGGACACCCAGACCGTCGCCGCGGCCCTCGGTAGCGGCTACGCCCTGGCCCTGAGCAGCGCCGGCACGGACGCCCTGTGGCTGTGGTCCTCGGAGGCCCAGGCCAACGAGGGCACCCCGCAGCTGACGCTGACCTTCGGCGCGCCGTGAGCTAGCGCGGCGCGGAGCGGCGGGAGCGGGAGGGGCGCGGACCGTGACGGGTCCGCGCCACTCCTGCCGAAGACGTCGACGTGCCGCTTCACCTGGCGCCGCGGGCCGTGGACTCCCAGCGGATCTCGCCGTCCTGGCGGTGGGGGGTCGGGCGCAGCCCGCAGGCCGTCGCGACGGCCGCGGAGGCGGCGTGGTCGGGATGGACGTGTGCGACCAGCAGACCGACGGGCAGCCGCGTCAGCCAGTCCGCGAGGGCGCGGGCCGCCTCCGTGGCGAACCCCCGGCCCTGCCAGGGGGTGCCGACGGTCCAGGCCAGCTCGGCCCGGTCGAGGGCCGGGGTGATGGTGGCCTGGACGGTGCCGACCAGGCACCCCGGCCCGCGCAGCCGCAGCACCCAGTTGGCCCAGACGACCGAGGGGTCGGGGGAGCCGGCGGCGAGCCGCTCGTAGCGGGCGCGCAGTGCGCCGGGCGGCAGCGGCTCCCCGCCGATGAAGGAGTGCAGGGCGGGATCGGCCAGCACGAGGGCCATCTCGTCGGCGTGCGAGGGGTGCAGGGGGACCAGGTCGAGGCGCGGGGCGGCGATCGCGAGCGGCCGGACCACGGACCGGCGGACTTTGTCCGCCGCGCCCGGGCGGGGTACGCCGTCCACGGCCAGGCAGATCCCGAACACCCGGTCGTGTCCGGTCCAGCCGTTCACACGGCCCCGGTTGTTGCTGATCTGCACGCGACGGCGGGCCGTGTCCACGGCCGACACCAGATGCAGGTACACGGAGCCCGAGACCCTGGCCAGCACGATGTCGCCGACCTCCAGCAGCGCGGGGTCGGCCGGTGCGACCCGTACGAGCCCGCGGCTGTGGATGAGGGGCACCATGGATCCGCCCGTCGGCCGGAACTCCACGGTCTCGCCCCGGCCGATGCGGTCCGCCAGTGCGTCGAGCATGCCCATCCGAAGAGTGTCGGGGGTACGGGGCGGCGCGGGCCACCGGATTTTCGCGGCGGGGGGCGGGGCTCACCGGTGGGGCCACGGCGCGGGGGTCAGCGCGGGGGCTCCACCTCGAGGAAACGGCGCCCTCGGGGGCCCCGGTAGAGGAGGCAGACCCAGCCCAGCCGTTCCAGTACGGCCGCGCACGCCGTCAGCCGCTGCTGCTCCTCCCCGGCCGCGCCCCCTCCCTTGGGCCCGGTCCAGGTCACCTCGACCCTCCCCGGCTCCGGCCCGGCGGCCACGCGGTAGCCCGTCCTCGTCGCCCGGCCCTCCGCGTCCGCCGCCGACGGCGTGATCCCCGCCGCCTCCAGGGCCAGGGCCACCGCACGCGAAGGCTGCCGAAGCTCCCACGGCGCGGGAACCGTCTCGCCCGCGGGGCCGTTGACCAGACGGCGGATCTGCAGCAGCCCCTCGTAGGCCGTCCGCAGCTCCGCCGCCCGCCCGGTCTCCGGCGCGGCCGGGCCGGCACCGGTCGCGGGCTCGAACCTCTGCCCGCCTTCCGCCATCACCCACCACCACCCGCCTGGTCCGTCTGAGTACGTCGTGCCCAACGGCCTGAGTATCCGCCCCGATTCCCCGCCGCGCCGCCGCTGGTCGAATGGGGTCATGATCTCCGAGGCCTCCACCAGCGCGCCGGCCCGCCCGCGCATGCAGCACGTCACCACCGCCGGTTCGGCCCTGGCCGTCGCCCTGGTCCCGCTCGTCGTCGGCGTGCTGCTCGCCAAGGCGATGGCCGCCGACCCGATGACCCCGGTCAACGCCCTCATCGCGGGCGGCGGCCAGCGCGCAGCGCTGCCGCGCGGCGAATGGCGCCGCCGCGGCCACACCACCGTGCACCGCCTGCGCGCGGCCCGCCGCGACACGGTCCGCCGGTGCGCCGCGGCATGCGGCCGCCGCCGCCCCTGATCCACCGGGCCCGTCACCGGGCCTCTCGTCGCGGTCAGCGGCCGTACTGGCGCAGGCACAGGTCCACGATGGAGGGCGGGACGGCGCCCTCGGCCGCCGCGCACACCTCGTCCATGCCCGGCGGCGGGGCCGGCCGCCGCACCGGGTGGGGCAGCGTGGGCTTGGCCGGGCGCGGTCGGCGGGGAGGAGCCGCCGGTTTCGCCGGGCGCGGGACGGGCGGCCGGGCGGCCCGTGCCGGGGGCCGCGCCTGCGAAGGCTCCGGGCCCGGGGTGCCCGCCGCGGCCGACGGCAGCTCACCCAGCGGCAGCGACAGGGGCAACGGCGGGGGAGGCGGGGCGTCGGGCGCACCGGCGTGCGGCCAGTCCCCGCCCGACGGGACCGGAGCCGGATCCTGCGGGCCGACGGAGACACAGCCGGCGCTCGCGAGCAGCGCGAGGAGGGAGAGGGGCAGGGCCCGGCGTAACTGCATCCAACCACCTTGCCGCACGGTCCGGCCGACTGGTGCCCCGTCTCACGCGTCCGGGTGACGGCAGGCCCGGGCGACGACCGGGGCGCGCGGGAAGGGCCGGGGCGGGCGGGATGGCTCGGGCCGTACGAGACGGGACGGGCGCGGGCGGGGTGGCACGGGCCGTACGAGACGGGAGGGTGGGTGTGGGGACGGTCGGGGGTCGTGCGGGAATGACCGGGGGGTTCGGGGAATTGGAACGGCAGTGCGGGTGACGGGGGAGGCGCGACCCCCGGGGCCCGTGCCGCCGAGTCCTGCCCGCCGACCAGCCCGTACGGAGACCCGATCCATGACCTCAGCCGCCGCGCCCGGCACCCCCGCGTCGAATCCAGGGCCGAAGAAGGGCAACGAGCCCGATGCCGCCCCATCCGAGACCGGTTCGTCCCCCGAGGCCTCGGCATCCGACGGCAGGCCCGGCTGGAAGGGCTGGGCGGCCGTCTGCGCCCTCGCCCTCGGGATCTTCTGCCTGATCACCTCCGAGCTGCTGCCCGTCGGCCTGCTCACCCCCGTCGGCGCCGACCTGGGCGTCTCCGACGGGACCGCCGGGCTGATGGTCACCGTGCCCGGGCTGGTCGCCGGGGTCTGCGCGCCGCTGGTCACCGTCGGCGCCGGCCGGCTCGACCGGCGGCTCGTGCTCTGCGTGCTCATCGCCCTGATGGCCGCCGCCAACATCGCAGCCGCCCTCGCCCCGTCCTTCGCCGTCGTGCTCGCGGCCCGCGTGCTCGTGGGCGTCAGCGTCGGCGGATTCTGGGCCGTCGCGGGCGGGCTCGCCGTACGCCTCGTCCCCCGCCGCCACGTCGGCCGGGCCACCGCGCTCGTCTTCGGCGGCGTCCCCACCGCCTCCGTACTCGGCGTCCCCGCCGGAACGCTGCTCGGGGAACTCGGCGGCTGGCGCACCGCCTTCGCGGCCGTCGGCGCCCTCGGCCTCGTCACCCTGGCCGCCCTGCTCCTGCTGCTGCCCCCGCTGCCGCCGACCCGGCACATCACCTTCGCCCAGCTCCCCGCCCTGCTCCGGACGAACCGCGGGGTCCGTGCCGGGATCGTGGTCACCTTCCTCGTGGTGACCGGGCAGTTCGCCGCCTACACCTTCGTACGGCCCATCCTCCAGGACGTCTCCGGCATCGACGCCGAGTACGTGAGCACCCTCCTGCTCGGCTACGGCGTCGCGGGCGTGGCCGGCAACTTCCTGGCCGGGGCCCGCGGAGCGCACCGTACGCTGCTCACGGTCAGCGCCTGCCTCACCGTGGTCCTCGCCCTGATCGCCGTCCTCCCGGGAGCCGCCGCCGGGACCGCGCTGCTGCTCGTCTGGGGGCTCGCGTACGGCGGGGTCTCGGTCAGCCTGCAGCGCTGGATGCTCACCTCGGCTCCGGCCTCGGCCGAGGCCGCAACCTCGCTCATGGTCGCCGTGTTCAACCTGGCGATAGCGGCGGGCGCGTTGCTCGGCGGCCTCGCCGTCGACGGCGTCTCGGCCCCCGCCGCCCCGCTCGCCGGAGCGGCCCTGATGCTGCTGGCCGCGGGCACCGTCTGGGCCACGTCGATCCGTCGGCAAACCGGCAGAACGGATGGAGACGGGCAGACCGGACACCCGGCTTGACCTGGGGCGTCGTGGAAGGCGAGAGTGCGCCGGTCGAGAACCACCGCTCGAGCACCACTTCGGAGAGGCCGCCGATGTCCCAGCCGGGCAGACCCCGTGCCCACGACTCTGACGAGAGCGCGGGCATCCCCGACGACCACCAGCCGCTCGTCCGCCCGTACTTCGCCTCCACGGGCGGGCCGTCCCGGCCGACGCAGTCGCCCGCCTGGATGCAGACCGGGCCGCTGTCGTTCCCGGGCCCGGCACCCTCCCGCGCCGCCGCTCCCGCCCCGGCCCCCGAGCCCGCTCCGGAGCCGGCTTCTGAGCCTGTGCACACGCGTCGCGGCGGCGCGCGGGCCGTGGCGGTCGGCGTCCTGCTCGCGCTGGCCGCGGCCGGCGGGATCCTCCTGCTGCCCGGCGACCCCGATCAAGGGCCGCCGCCCCGCTCCGAGCGGGCGCCCGCGCTGTCCGTGCCCGCGCTCCCGGCGCGCAGTCCGGGCGCGGTCGGAGAGCCCGGGCCCGAAGCCGCCACCCCCGCACCCACCGGCACGCCCTCGGCCAAGCCCGGCGGATCCGCCGCGCCGGGCGCGTCCGCCCAGGCCGCCACGCCCGGCCCGAAGGCCACGACCGCGCCGAGCGCCCCGGCCGCGGGGTCGTCGGGCTCGCCCGCGACGCTGAGCATGGGCGACCGCGGGCCCGAGGTGCGCGCCCTCCAGGAGCTGCTCTTCGGGCAGGGGTTCACGTACGTCTCGATCACGGGCGTGTACGACGGCCAGACCCGGCGCGGGGTCAGCCAGCTCCAGCGCGACCGGGACATCAAGGGCGACCCGCAGGGCGTCTACGGCCCGGCCACCCGGGCGGCCCTCGCCTGACGGCCGGCGGCCGGGAGGCGGGCCCGCCCGACGGTCCGTCTCAGCGGCCGGACCGTCCGTCTCAGCGGCCGGACCGTCCGCCTCAGCGGCCGCCGGAGACCTTCAGGACCGCTCCGGTCGTGTACGAGGCCTCCGGCGACAGCAGCCAGGCGATCGCCCCGGCGATCTCCTCGGGCTGCCCGGGCCGGCCGAGCGGGATCCCGGCCGCGGCGCGGGCCGGGCGGTCCGGATCGCCCATCGCCGCGTGCATGTCGGTCTCGATGACGCCCGGCGCCACGGCGTTGACCCGGATGCCGTCCCGTCCCAGCTCCTTGGAGAGCCCGACGGTCAGCGTGTCGACGGCGGCCTTGGTCGCGGCGTAGTGCACGTACTCGCCCGGGCTGCCGAGGGTGGCGGCCGTCGAGGAGACGTTCACGATCGCCCCGCCGCCGGACTCCGCCATGTCCCGGGCCGCCCGGCGGCAGCACAGCAGGTACCCGAGGAGGTTGACCTCGACGACCCGCCGCAGATCCTCGGTGCGGGCATCGGCGAGCCGGCCCAGGGGACCGGTCACCGCGGCGTTGTTGACCAGCCCCGTCACGCTGCCGAGTTCGGCCCCGGCGATGTCGAAGAGGCGCTCGACACCGCACTCCTCGGAGATGTCCCCGCGCACGGTCACGCAGCGCGCACCGGCGGCCCGCACCCGCTCGGCGACGGCCTCGGCGGCCGCCACGTCGTGGGCGTACCCCAGCACCACGTCGTGCCCGCCGGCGGCCAGCCGCAGGCAGGTCGCGGCGCCGATGCCTCTGCTGCCGCCGGTGACGACGGTGACCGGACGAGATGACATGGCGGGCTCCTGGATGCCGAAGGTGAGTTCGGGGGCGAGGATACGCGAGGCGCCGAAAGGACCCCCTAGCACTCCGAAAAACGCTGGACCAGCGAAAATGGTGGCGCGGACAGTAGGCCCGGGCATGCCGTCCGCACATCCGCACCACGTCCGAGGGGGACATTCCATGTCGACTCTGAGAGTCACCGCCGAAGAGCTGGCCGTCCACGAGCACCCGAACGCCGACGCGTTGGAGCTGGCCCAGGTGGGCCTCTACCGCGCCGTCGTCGCCAAGGGCGCCTACCGCACCGGCGACTTCGCCCTGTACATACCCGAGCAGGCCGTCCTGCCCGCCGGGTTGATCGAGGAGCTGGGCCTGACGGGACGGCTCGCCGGCAGCTCCGCCGACCGCGTCAAGGCGGTCCGGCTGCGCGGGGAGCTCTCGCAGGGGCTGGTCTGCAGGCCGCGCGCGCTCGCCGACGTCGACCTGGTGCAGGCGGCCAAGGAGGGCACGGACTTCGCGGAGCTGCTGGGGATCACCAAGTGGTCGCCGCCCGTTCCGACCACGATGAGCGGCGACGTGGAGTCGGCTCCGGACCTGATGCCGTGGGTGGACATCGAGAACCTCCAGCGCTACCCGCACATCTTCGAGCCGGGCGAGCCCGTCGTCCTCACCGAGAAACTGCACGGCACCGCGAGCCTGTTCACGTACGTGGCCGAGGGCGAGCGGGTGCTGGTCTCCTCGAAGGGCTTCGGCGCGAAGGGACTCGCGCTGAAGGAGGACGGGCGCAACGTGTACTGGCGGGCCGTACGGGGCCACGGCGTACCGGCGGTCGCGGCCGCCCTGGCCGCGCGGCTCGGCGCGTCGCGGGTCGGGATCTTCGGGGAGGTGTACGGGGCGGGCGTCCAGGACCTGGCGTACGGGACGGACGTGCGCACCGCCGACACGCCGCCGGGGTACGCGGTCTTCGACGTGTCCGCGGAGATCGACGGGCAGGTGCGGTGGCTGGATCCGGAGGAGGTGCTGGCGGACGGTGAACTGCCGTTGGTGCCACGGCTGTACGAGGGCCCCTACGAGCTCGACAAGGTGCTGGAGGTGGCCAGTGGCCGGGAGACCGTGTCGGGGCGGGGTCTGCACCTGCGCGAGGGGGTCGTCATCCGCCCGGCGACGGAACGCTACAGCCCGGTCGTGGGCGGCCGCGCGATCGCCAAGGCGGTCAGCCCGGCGTACCTGACCCGCAAGGGCGGCACGGAATACGAGTGACGGGGCCGTTGCCGTAGCCGGGGTCGGGCCGGGGCCGTTGCCGTAGCCGGGGTCGGGCCGGGGCCGGGGCCGGGCCGGGGGTGCACCGGTGCGGCACCGTTGCCGGGGCTCCGCCCCGGACCCCGCGCCTCAAACGCCGGCGGGGCTGGATGTGGCTGATGTCGGCCGTCCGGCGGGGGTTGGATTGCCCGCGGGGCAATTCCAGCCCCCCGGTGCGGGGTCTGGGGCGGAGCCCCGGTTCGGGAAGGGGCGGGGTGGGGGAACGGCCCCGCGCGGCGGCCGCCCCGCCCGCCCCCGACCCCGCCGACGCGCTCGCCGCCGCCGTGGCCGCCGCCCGCGCGGCCGACGTGGCGGTCGTCTGCGTCGGCACCACCGACGGGGCGGAGTCCGAGGGCCGGGACCGCACCTCGCTGCGACTGCCCGAGCCGCAGGACGAGCTGGTACGGCAGGTCGTCCGCGTCCAGCCCCGTACCGTCGCCGTCGTGAACGCGGGCGGCCCCGTCGAACTGCCCTGGCGCGCCGAGGCCGCCGCCGTGCTCCTCACCTGGTTCCCCGGGCAGGAAGCCGGCCACGCCCTCGCCGACGTCCTCCTCGGCCGTGTCGAGCCAGGCGGCCGGCTCCCCACCACCTGGCCCGCGGCCCTCACCGACGCCCCGGTCCGCAGCACCCGCCCCACCGCCGGGATCCTCCCGTACGAGGAGGGGCTGCACATCGGCCACCGGGCCTGGCTGCGCGCGGGCCGGACCCCCGCCTACTGGTTCGGCCACGGCCTCGGCTACACCACGTGGCGGTACGAGGCCCTCGGCGTGCCGCGGCCGCGGGCGGACGGCGGCTACCGGATCCCCGTCGTGCTCCGCAACACCGGCACCCGCCCCGGCCGCCAGGTCGTCCAGGTCCACCTGTCCCGGCCCGGCTCTGCGGTCGAGCGGCCGGTGTGCTGGCTCGCCGGGTGGACGGCGGTACGGGCAGGGCCGGGGGAGCGGGTGACGGCGTACGTACGGATCCCCGCGCGCGCCCTCCAGCACTGGTCCCCGGCAGCCCGCGCCTGGGTCACGGAGCCGGGCCGGTTCACCGTACGGGCGGGCCCCACCGCGGGCGAACTCCCGCTGCGGACGGCGCTCGACACCGCCGGGTAGGGCCGCGCCGGGCCGGCCCCGGTCCTCCCGCCGGTTCGCCCGCGCCCGCGGAGAACCGAGACTCCCCCAAGTGCGTGGTAACGGCGAGCACTTCGGCATGCGCGCGGAGACGGGGGAACGCGGATGGGACCCATATCGGGAACGAGGAGGGCGGCACTCGCCGCGGCACTGGCCGGCCTGCTGGTCACGGCGACGCTGTCGGCCGGCGCCGAACCGGCGCGGGCCGCGGGCCCCGCCGCACAGGACGGGCCCGGATCTGGAGGCGGCCGAGGACCAGGGCGCGACCCGGTACGGCGACTACATCGACTCCAGGGCCCAGCTGTTCAACGACGGCAGCGGCCACTCGGGCTCCTCCGTCGTCACCGACGGGTTCGCCCGGCTGGAGTCGGGCCGCAGCGGCCGGGCAGGTCGCCGAGCTGACCGTCGAGGTCTCCTACGACGGGGGCGCGACCTGGCAGCCGCTCACCGTGACCACTGGGCCCCAGGGGGCCCGCTCGGTGCGGGTGAAGCACCCGGCGACGGCCACGGCCGTGTCCTTCCGGGTGGACCTGAAGGACAAGAGCGGCAACACGATGCGGGAGACCATCACGAACGCCTACCGGCTCGCGCGGTGAGGTGAGCGCACACAGCGCACACAGCGCACACAGCGCACGAAGCGCAGGCGGCGCACGCGGCGCACGATGGTGACCGCCGCCGCCGCCGTGAATCCCTCCGGCCCGGCCCCGCACCCCGCGGGGCCGGGCCGGACCCGTTCGCGGTGCGGACCGCCCGCACCGCGCGGCGGGCCCGGCCGCTACAGTGCCGCCATGGACACGGGGCGGGGGACGGCAAAGCGCCTGGCGGGGTCGGGAGTCGGGGCGGGCGGGGCGCCGACCTTGGAGGACGTGGCCCGTGCGGCGGGGGTCTCGCGGGCCACGGTGTCCCGGGTGGTCAACGGCGTCCGGAACGTGGACCCGGCCATCCGGGAGGCGGTCCGGCGGGCCGTCGCCGCGACCGGGTACGTGCCGAACCGGGCCGCCCGCTCCCTGGTGACCCGCCGGTCGGGAACCGTCGCCCTGGTCGTCTCCGGCGCGGGCGCGGGGGCGGCCGGCGTGCGGGACGGGTTCGCGGCCCGGGTGTTCGAGGACCCCTTCTTCGGGCGCGTGGTCGGCGGGGTGGCCGGCGCGCTGCGGCCGGCCGGGGTGCACCCGGTGCTGATGTTCGCCGACACCGGGGAGGACCGCGCGGAGGTGCTCGCGTACCTGGCGCAGGGCAGCGCGGACGGGGCTCTGCTGGTCACCACCCACCCCCGGGACCCGCTCCCCGGGATGCTCGCGGCGGCCGGGCTGCCCGCGGTGCTGTTCGCGCGCCCGCCGGCGGGGGTGCCGCTCGACCACGTGGACCTGGCCCACCGGGAGGGCGGGGCGCTGGCGGCCCGGCACCTGCTCGGGCTGGGGCGCGGGAGGCTCGCGGCGATCGGGGGCCCGGCGGACGTGCCGGCGAGCCGGGAGCGGATGGCAGGCTTCCGCGAGGCGGCGGACGGCAAGGCTGACAAGGGCGGCCGGGACGGCAAGGACGGCGAGCACGGCCGGGGCGGTCACCCCGGCCGGCCGGGTGTGCTCCGCGTCGCCGAAGGGGACTTCACGCTCGACGGGGGCGAGCGGGCGATGCGCCGCCTGCTCGCCGAACAGCCGGACCTGGACGGGGTGTTCGCCGCGAACGACCTGATGGCGCAGGGGGCCTGCCTGGTCCTGCGCGAGCACGGCCGCCGGATCCCGGAGGACGTGGCGGTCGTCGGCTTCGACGACTCCGGCGCGGCGTCGGCCTGCCGGCCGCGGCTGACGACCGTACGCCAGCCGGTGGAGGAGATGGCGGCGGAGATGGTCCGGCTGCTCCTGGACCGCGTCGCGGGCACCGCACCCCCGGAACCGGCCTCGGTGCTGTTCGCCCCCGCCCTGGTGGTCCGCGACTCCGCCTGACGGGCGCCGAAGCCGCGGCCGCGCACCTACAGGCCCGCGCCGCGCACCTCCAGGCCCGCGCCGCGCACCTACAGGCCCGCGGCCGCGCCCCTACAGGCCCGCGCCGCGCACCTCCAGGGCCGTGCGCCAGCCCGGCGGTTCGGTCTGCGGGTCGGGGGCCGCGCGGCGGCCGCCCGTCGCGAAGAAGGCGGAGAGGGGGAGGGTCGCCGCGCCGACGGTGACCGCGTCGGGGCCCAGGGAGCCCATGCCGACGGTGACCCGGTCGGCCGGATGGCGCAGCGCGTACCGGGTCGCGTGCCCCCGTACCGACGGGAGGATGTGCGGGCCGAGCATCAGGCCCGCCCAGCCGCCGATCAGGATGCGCTCCGGCTGGAACAGGTTGATCAGGTCGGACAGTCCCGCGCCCAGGTACTCCGCGGTCTCCTCCAGGACCTCCCGCGCCACCGGGTCCCCGGCCCCGGCCGCGGCCAGCAGGGCGGAGAGGGCCTCCTCCTCGTCCACGGAGTCCACCGGGCGCCCGCCCGCCGCTCCGCCCCGCTCCGCCCAGCGCGCCAGCAGAGCCTCGGCGCCCGTGTACGCCTCCAGGCAGCCCAGCGCCCCGCACCGGCAGCGCCGCCCGCGCACGGAGACCGTCAGGTGGCCCCACTCCAGCGGGGTGCCCTCGGTGGTGCCGCCCTCCGGGGAGCCGTCGGTGATCAGGCTGGCGCCGACGCCGGAGCCGAAGAGCACGACGACCGCCTCCCGGGCCCCGCGGCCCGCCCCGAACCACATCTCCGCCTGGCCGAGGGTCCGCGCGCCGTTGTCGATGATGTACGGGACCTCCTCCGGCAGGGCTCCGGTCGCGCGCAGCAACTGTTCCAGCGGTACCGCGTCCCAGCCGATGGTCTGGCCGTGCACGAGGGTCCCGCCCGGAGCGTCGCGGTCCACGATGCCGGGCACCCCGACGCCCACGCCCAGCAGCCGCCCGGTGCCGACCCCGGCCTCGGCGATCACGGTCTCGATCCCGTGCCGGATGTGGTCGACGATGGGCCCGACGTCGTAGCAGCCGCGCGGCAGCAACGGCATCTCGGTGCGGGCGAGTTCGGTGAGGGTCAGGTCGAACAGCTCGACTCGGACCCGGGTTTCGCCGACGTCGACGCCGATCATGTGGGCGCTGCCGGGCGACACGCGCAGCAGGGTGCGGGGCCGGCCGCCGTCGGAGTCGACGATCCCGGCCTCCTCCAGCAGTCCGTCGGCGACGAGCTCGCCGACGACGTTGCTGACGGATCCCGAGCTCAGTCCGGTGGCGGGCCCCAGTTCCTGGCGGCTCATCGGCCCCCCGAAGTACAGCCGTTGGAGGACTGCGCTCCGGTTCCCCCGCCGTAGGTCCCGCACCGTTCGCCCGCTACGCCCCGTGGTCATCCGGCCCCTTCCGCAGTGACATCGCTCGCAACATACCCTTGCGCGGCCCCTTGACGCGACCCTTTCACGAGGCTTAACTCACGTCCTAAATTAAGGCCTGGACGGAGCACTCCACGTCGGCCTTTCCCCCGACCCAGCCGAAAGGGACCGAGCCGCCATGCGCAGAACCAGAGCCGCTGCCGCCGCCGCTGTCACAGTCTCCCTCCTCGCCACCGCCGCCACCGCCTGCGGCGGCGGATCCGCGGACGCCGGCGGCGGTACCAACACGGCTCCCAAGGAGCTCACCTACTGGGCCTCCAACCAGGGACCCGACATCGCGGCGGACCAGGCGACGCTCGGCCCGGAGCTGAAGAAGTTCGAGCAGCAGACCGGCATCAAGGTCAAGCTCGAGGTGGTCCCCTGGTCCGACCTGCTCAACCGGATCCTCGCCGCCACCGCCTCCGGACAGGGCCCGGACGTCCTCAACATCGGCAACACCTGGTCCTCCTCCCTCCAGGCCACCGGAGCCCTGCTCCCCTGGGACGCGAAGAACTTCGAGGCGATCGGCGGCAAGGACCGCTTCGTCGAGTCGGCCATCGGCTCGGCCGGCGCCGCCGGCAAGGACCCGGCCGCCGTACCGCTCTACTCGATGTCCTACGCGCTCTACTACAACAAGAAGATGTTCCGGGAGGCGGGCATCGAGAAGCCCCCGGCCACCTGGGACGAGCTGGTCACCACCGGCCGGAAGCTGTCCAAGGACGGCAAGTGGGCACTGGGCGCGGAGGGTTCCAACCTCTCCAACAACATCCACCAGGCCTTCGTCCTCTCCAAGCAGCACGGGGCCGAGTTCTTCGACGCCGCCGGAAAGCCCACCTTCGACACCCCCGCCAACGTCGAGGCCGTCAAGCAGTACGTCGACCTGATGGCCAAGGACAAGGTCATCTCGCCCGGCAACGCCGAGTACGACAAGAACCAGTCGCTCCAGGACTTCGCCAACGGCAAGACCGCCATGGTCCTGTGGCAGAGCGCGGCCGGCAGCTTCAAGGCGCACGGGATGAAGGAGGGCGACTGGGGCGTCGCCCCCGTCCCCGTCCCGGCCGGCGGCACCCCCGGTACCGGCAGGAACACCAACTCCATGGTCGCCGGCATCAACATGGCCGTCTTCAAGAACACCGACAACATCGACGGCGCCCTGAAGTTCGTGAAGTTCATGACCAGCGACGAGGAGCAGAAGCTCCTCAACAAGACCTACGGGTCCATCCCGCCGGTCAAGGCCGCCCAGACCGACCCGGCCTTCGCCACCGAGGACCTCACCGTGCTCCGCACCACCCTCGCCACCAGCGCCGCCCCGCTCCCGCAGGTCCCCGAGGAGTCCCAGTTCGAGACCGCCGTCGGCACCGCCGTCAAGGAGCTCTTCGCCGACGCCGCCGCCGGCCGACCCGTGACCACCGACTCGGTCAAGGCGAGGCTCACCAAGGCCCAGCAGCAGATGTCGAACTGAGCCGCGCCCGATGACCTCCGCACCCGCCACGCTCCCACCCGACACCACGACGGGACGGCGGCAGCGCGGTACGGCGGCCCGCGCCCGCCGCCCCGGCCGCCCGCCGCGCCCCGGCCGCCTGCGCCGCGGCGCCCTGCCCTACCTCCTGCTGCTGCCCGCCCTGCTCCTCGAACTGCTCATCCACCTCGTCCCGATGGCGATGGGCATCCTCATGAGCTTCCGCGAGCTCACCCAGTTCTTCATCCGGGACTGGTCCCGCGCCCCCTGGACGGGCTTCGACAACTACGCGCTCGCCGTCGACGTCAACCGGCCCGTCGGCGAGGCCCTCCTCGGCTCCTTCCTCACCACCTGCCTGTTCACCCTGCTGTCCGTCGGCCTGTGCTGGCTGCTGGGCACCGCCGCCGCGGTGTTCATGCAGGAGAGCTTCCGCGGCCGCGGCTTCCTGCGCGCCCTGTTCCTCGTCCCGTACGCCCTGCCCGTCTACGCGGCCGTCATCACCTGGGCGTTCATGTTCCAGCGGGACAACGGCCTGGTGAACCACGTCCTGCACGACCAGCTCGGACTCGGCGGCGCCGAGCACACCTTCTGGCTGCTGGGCGACAACAGCTTCTGGGCGCTGCTGACCGTGTCCGTCTGGAAGGGCTGGCCGTTCGCCTTCCTCATCGTGATGGCCGCCCTACAGAACATCCCCAAGGACCTGTACGAGGCGGCCGCGCTGGACGGGGCCGGCATCTGGCAGCAGATCCGCCGGATCACCCTGCCCTCGGTCGGCGCGGTCAACCAGGTGCTGATCCTGGTGCTGTTCCTGTGGACCTTCAACGACTTCAACACGCCGTTCGTCCTGTTCGGCAAGTCCGCCCCCGAGGCCGCCGACCTGATCTCCATCCACATCTACCAGTCGAGCTTCGTCACCTGGAACTTCGGCACCGGATCGGCCATGTCCGTCCTCCTGCTGCTGTTCCTGCTGCTGGTCACCGCCGGCTACCTGCTCCTCACCACCCGCGGCCGGAGGGACGCCGATGCCCGCTAGCCCCCGGGCCCGCAGCCCGCTCGACCCGCCCCGCTCCTTCCGGGTGATCCGGGCCGTCTTCCTGACCCTGCTCGCCGGCTTCGTCCTGCTGCCCGTCTACGTGATGGTCACCAGCTCGCTCAAGCCCCTCAAGGACGTGGCGGGCCAGTTCCGCTGGATCCCCACCGGGCTCACGATCCGGCCCTACATCGACATCTGGCACACCGTGCCGCTCGCCAAGTACTTCGTGAACTCCCTGATCGTGGCCGGCGCCGCCACCGTCTGCTCCGTGGTCATCGCCGTGTTCGCCGCGTACGCCGTCAGCCGCTACCGGTTCCGCGGCAAGCGCCTCTTCACGGTGACCGTGCTCTCCACCCAGATGTTCCCCGGCATCCTCTTCCTCCTCCCGCTGTTCCTGATCTTCGTGAACATCGGCAACAGCACCGGCGTCGCGCTGTACGGGTCCCGCGGCGGGCTCATCCTCACCTACCTCACCTTCTCCCTCCCCTTCTCCATCTGGATGCTCATCGGGTACTTCGACTCGGTCCCCCGCGACCTCGACGAAGCGGCCACCGTCGACGGCTGCGGCCCGCTCGGCGCACTGTTCCGGGTCGTGATCCCGGCAGCCGTCCCCGGCATCGTCGCCGTCGCCGTGTACGCCTTCATGACCGCCTGGGGCGAGGTGCTCTTCGCCTCCGTCATGACGAACGACACCACCCGCACCCTCGCCGTCGGACTGCAGGGCTACTCCACGCAGAACGACGTGTACTGGAACCAGATCATGGCCGCCTCGCTCGTCGTCAGCATCCCCGTCGTCGCCGGATTCCTGCTGCTGCAGAAGTACCTGGTGGCCGGACTCACGGCAGGAGCCGTCAAATGACCCTTTCCGAAAGCCTTCCCGTGACCGGCGCGCAGACCGCCGACCGCGCCGTCGACCTCGACGCGCTGCCCGCCGACTTCGCCTGGGGCACCGCCACCTCCGCCTACCAGATCGAGGGCGCGGCCGAGGAGGACGGGCGCGCCCCCTCCATCTGGGACACCTTCAGCCGCGTCCCCGGCGCCGTCGACGGCGGCCACACCGGAGACACGGCCTGCGACCACTACCACCGCTGGCGGGACGACATCGCCCTGATGCGGCAGCTCGGCACCAACGCCTACCGGCTGTCCGTCGCCTGGCCGCGCGTCGTGCCCGGCGGCGACGGGCCCGTCAACGCCAAGGGGCTCGACTTCTACGACCGGCTGACCGACGGGCTGCTCGCGGCCGGCATCGAGCCCAACGTCACCCTCTACCACTGGGACCTGCCCCAGGCCCTCCAGGACCGCGGCGGCTGGCCCGAGCGCGCCACCGCCGAGCACTTCGCCGCGTACGCCGGCCTCGTGGCCGAACGCCTCGGCGACCGCGTCACCCAGTGGGCCACCCTCAACGAGCCGCTGTGCTCGGCCTGGATCGGCCACCTGGAGGGGCGGATGGCCCCCGGCTGGACCGACCTCACCGCCGCCGTCCGCGCCTCCTACCACCTGCTGCTCGGCCACGGCCTGGCCGCCCAGGCCGTCCGCGCCGCCGGCCCCGCCGCACGCGTCGGCATCGTCAACAACCTCTCCACCGTCGAGCCCGCCACCGGCAGCGACGCCGACCGGGCCGCCGCCCGCCGCATGGACGGCCACGTCAACCGCTGGTGGCTCGACCCCGTCCACGGCCGCGGCTTCCCCGCCGACATGCGCGAGGTCTACGGCGTCGACCTCCCCGAACACCCCGGCGACCTCGCCACGATCGCCGCCCCCCTCGACTGGATCGGCCTCAACTACTACTTCCCGCAGGTCGTCACCGCCGACCCGGCCGGCCCCGCACCCTTCGCCCGCCAGATCGACCGGCCCGGCGTCCCGCGCACCGGCATGGACTGGGAGGTCGACGCCGACGGCCTCGAGACACTGATCATGCGCCTGCACGAGGAGTACGGGGACCGGCGCATCCACATCACCGAGAACGGCTCCTCCTACCCCGACACCGTCGACCCCGACGGCCGCGTCCACGACCCCGAACGGGCCGCCTACCTGACCGCCCACCTGGCCGCCTGCGCCCGCGCGGCCCGCCGCGGCGCACCGGTGGCCGGCTACTACGCCTGGTCGCTGCTGGACAACTTCGAATGGGCCTACGGCTACGACAAGCGCTTCGGCCTGGTCCACGTGGACTACGCCACCCAGCGCCGCACGGTGAAGACGAGCGGCCACCGCTACGGCGAGGTCATCGCCGCGCACCGGGCGGCCCGCTGACGCCCCGTCCGCCGATCAGCACCGCGCCCGCCCCGCTTCTCGGGCCGGGCGCGGTGCGCGTGGTGGGATGGGCCCCGGGGCGGGTCCAGCAGCTCACGGAGAGGTCGGGTACATGCCGCAGGACAACACCATGCGAGGGATGGCGTACGAGACGTACGGCGGGACGGAGGTCCTGAGGGAGACCCGGCTCCCCGTCCCCAAGCTCGGCCCGGGCGAAGTCCTCGTCCGCGTGAAGTACGCGGCGGTCAACCCGGTCGACTGGAAGATCATGAGTGGCGGCCTCGACGCCCTGATGGACGTCGTGTACCCGGTGGTGCCCGGCTGGGACGTCGCCGGCACCGTCGAGCGGGTCGGCATCGACACGCCCGAGTTCGCCGAGGGCGACGAGGTCATGGCCTATGCCCGCAAGGACTACGTGCACGGCGGGACCTGCGCCGAGTTCGTCACCGTGCCCGTACGCGCCCTCGCGCACAAGCCCGCCTCGCTCGGCTGGGCCGAGGCGGCCGCCCTCCCGCTCGCCGGACTCACCGCCTACCAGGTCCTGACCCGGCTGCGCACCGGCAAGGACGACACCGTCCTCATCCACGGCGCCGCGGGCGGCGTCGGCTCCTTCGGCGTGCAGATCGCCCGTGCCCTGGGGGCCCGGGTCATCGGCACCGCCTCCCCGCGCAACCACGACCGCGTGCGCGAACTCGGCGCCGAGCCCGTCGCCTACGGGGACGGGCTCGCCGAGCGGGTCCTCGACCTGGCCCCCGACGGCGCGACCGTCGTCGCGGACTTCGTCGGCGGCGTCCTCGACGTCACCCGCCGGGTGCTGCACGACGACGGCCGGCACGCCTCCATCGCCGACCCCACCGTGACCGGCTCGGGCGGCGAGTGGATGTGGGTGCGCCCGGTCGGCACCGAGCTGGCCGAGCTGGGCCGGCTCGCCGAGGCCGGACAGCTCACCGTGACCGTCGCGCGGACCTTCCCGCTGGCCGAGCTGGCGGCGGCCTACGAGCTCAGCCAGGGCGGACACACGGCGGGCAAGATCGTCATCGAGGTCTGAGCGCGCGTCCGTGAGGGCATGCGCAGCCGCGCGCCGCCCGGCGGGGAGAAGGGCGGCGCGCGGAGTCCGCGCGGGGGCCGTCAGGCATAGACCCCGAAATGGAACAGGGAGTAGCCGTAGCCGGTGCCGCGCTGGGTCAGCTCCAGCCGGACGTAGCGGCCCGACGCGGTGATGCCGAAGTCGTCGATCCCGCCGTCACCGGCGGACGTGGCGTACGCCGTCCGCCAGCTCAGGCCGTCGTCCGACACCGTGATCGTGTACGCCTTCCCGTACGCCGTCTCCCACACCAGCTGCACGTGCCTCAGCTGCCGCACCGACCCCAGGTCCACCTGGAGCCACTGGGGATCGGCCCAGGTGCCGGCCCAGCGGGTGTCGTCCCTCCCGTCCGTGGCCAGCTGAGGGGCGCACGGGCAGCCGCCGTAGCCGTCGTTCTGGTAGGTGGAGGCGGTCGTCGGCCGGCCCCTGGCCACGTCCGTGCCCGCCACCGGCGGCGGGACCACCTTCACGGAACGCTGCTCGACGCCCACGTTGCCCCGCCCGTCCTTGACCTTCACGTACAGCTTCCACACCCCGGACTTCGCCGGCGCCGTGACCTTCAGCGCGCCGCCGCCCAGGTGCGCGGACGGTACGGAGACCAGCCCGCCCCCGCCGTCCACGTACTTGCCGCCCCACAGCACCTCGTAGGACAGCTGGTCGCCCTCGGGGTCGGTCGCGGGGGCCTGGAGGGTGATCTCCCTGCCCGCCGGGACGGCGCCCGCGTCCGCCACGGAGGGCACGGACACGGTCGGGGGCAGGTTGTCCCCGGCGGTGTTCCCGCCGTAGGCCCGCTTGACCGCGTAGTACGTCTTGCGGCGCTCCCCGGCCGGGGTCAGGTTGAACCAGTGGCCGCCGAAGTCGTACTCGGTGCCGTAGTGGAAGACCGTCGCGCCCAGCGCCACGCCCCGGTGCCCGGTGACGCAGTTCCACGCGGCGGTGTAGCCGTCCGCCTTGGCCTGGTCGCCCGGCTCCAGCGGCACCCCGTTCGCGTCGTCCGGCACCTCCCACTCACCGGCCGGGCCGGTCTCGGTGACCAGGTAGGGCTTGGTGTGGCCGCCCTGCTCCCAGGCCTGCCGGATCCCGCACACGTCCTTGTAGGCGTTGACGGAGTACAGGTCGAGGTCGGGGGAGTTGCGCTGGTAGTACGTCCACGCCCCGGCCCAGGCGTCCGTGGAGGTCACCGGGTGGTTCGCGTCGATGCGGTGGATCGCCTTCGCCACGTCGTTGACGAAGGCGGTGTAGGCGTTGCGCTGGTTCTCCAGCTCGGTCCCGCCGTAGCAGTTCTGCAGGCCGAGCACCGACTCGTTGCCGACGTTCCACATCAGCACGGCCGGGTGGTCGCGGTAGGCCTCCACCCAGCGGGAGAACTCGGCGAGCATGGTGTCCTTGTAGCCGGTGTCCGTCACATAGTTCGTACAGCCGCCGCTGCCGGGGCCGCCGCCGGGCTGGAGCCAGAATCCGGCGACCACCTTGATGCCGTTCGCGGAGGCCGCGTCGAACAGCCGGCGGCTGCTCGCGTCGGTGCCCCACGTACGGATGGTGTTGGCGCCCAGCGACTTCACGTCGGGCAGCAGGCGGCCGGCGTCGGCCGGGGAGGGACCCCAGGTGACGCCCTTGACGAGGTACGGCGAACCGTCCACCGTCAGCTGCCAGTTGCCCTGCGAGCCGGTCACCTTCACCACGCTGCCGGCGGCCTGGGCCGGGGCGGTGGGCAGTACGGTCACGGCGCCCGCGAGGAGCGCGGCCGTGACGAGGGAACGCATGCGGGAGTGCACGCGGGGACCTCCTTCGGGTGGGGGGAGGGGGTGCGGGCTCAAGGGAGCCGGTGGTCCGGGCCCAGTGCGGCACCCGCCTCGGGGTGGGTCTCGTCGTAGCCGCGGGAGTTGCACTGGAGCCCGCCCTTGATGCAGTGCTCCACCAGGGCGTTCAGCGTCCGGTCGTCCCAGGCGTTGAAGAAGTCGTAGTGGAAGGAGTGCCCGCTGCCGCTGGACAGCCTGACCTGCGACATGTCCCCGCTGACGGGGAAGGCCATCTTGAACTCCACCATGGGCAGCGCGACCGGGTGGCCGGCCGGGCACACGTTGTCGTTGGTGCCGGGCTTCACGACCGGATAGGCCATGTGCGCCTTGTGGTCGGGGGTGTCGAGGTACTTGCCGTCCCAGCAGCTGGGGGCCTGCATGCGGATGTTGAGCTGGGTGCCGGCCGGGCAGTTCGCCGGGAACTCGGTGTTCTTGAAGCTGTCACCGCACTCCCAGCCCTCCACCCAGCCCCGGTGCCCCCGGAACTCGGCGGCCGTCTGGGTGGGGCTGCCGACGAGGAAGCGCAGGCCCTTGGGGAAGGGGCGCACGCTCTTGTAGTCGGTCACCCCGGTCTTGTAGTAGATCACCTGCGGTCCGCTGGGCAGGACCGGCTGGTTGCCGTTGTAGAGGGTCGGCATCCAGTAGCCGGACAGGTCGCCCGGTGCGGTGCAGGCGGTGCCGCCGGCGCTCAGCGAGGCCGTGGTGCTGAAGGCGTCCGTCGTGGTGTTGCCCAGGAAGGTGTGGTGGTGGGAGGCGCCCGCCCGGCCCGGGTAGACGATCGGGTCGTCCGAGGCGGTACGGGTGACGGCGCAGTTGGCCTGGAACTCGTGGAAGTACCGGTCGGGCGGGTTCTCCCACGACGGGGTGACCCCGGTGACCTGGGGGACCGCCGGGATGTAGCCGTCCCCGTCGGGGTCGTCGCCGGTGGCGGCCGGGGCGGCGGCGGAATGGTCCATCTGGGCGTGCACGGCCGTACCGGCATCGGGGGAGGCCTGCGCGGTGAGCGCGAGGCCGCCGAGACCGGCGGCGGCGGTCAGGGCGAAGGCCGCCGAGACCAGTAAGGCGGACAGGGTCCGCGGTCGGAGTGTCACGTGTGCTCCTCCGGTGGGTGGACGGGGCGACGCTCCCCGATGTGGGAGAGCGCTCTCTCGGATGGCCCGGAAAACGCGGGGCGGCCGCCGGGCCGCCCCGCGTCTGCCGGGGGTCAGGGGTGGATCAGGGGAACGAGACGACGGTCGAGGGGATGGTCGAGGTGCCCGAGGTGGGCGCCCCGATGCCGTTGATGACGTGCTCGTACTGGCCGTTGCCGCCCAGCGAGACCACGAGCAGGTCGTGGAACCGCACGCCCGGCTTCACCGGCGCCTGGAAGCCGTGGTCCTGGCGGATGGTCGGATCCACGTTGTAGTAGCAGTAGCTGCCCAGGCCCCAGCCCTCGTGCGTGTTCACGGAGTCGGCCACCTTGTAGGCCGCGTAGCCCTTGACGGAGCCGTTCTGGATGGCGGCCTGGTTGGGCGCGTCGTAGGCCTTCTCGTTCTGGAAGAAGATCGTGCGGCCGCGCTCGCCGTTCCACTCCACGTCGTACTTGTTGAAGTGCTCGACGAACAGCCCGGTCGCCAGGACGTCGTCGCCGTTCACCCGGAACCCGTAGTCGGAGCGGTTGGTCTCCCAGCCCACCCCGTCGCCGTGGTCGGCCCGCCAGATCCAGGTGTGGTCGACGATCGTGTCGTGGCTGTTGACCACCATCCCGAGGGTGGCCTTGCCCGCGCCCGCACCGCCGACCCGGATGAACACGTCCTGGACGGTCGTCGGATTGGCCGCGTGGTCCGTGATGGCGCCGGCCGGGCCGACCTCCAGCAGGGTGGGCGAGTTGACGGTGCCCGCGTCGATCAGGAAGCCCGCGAGCCTGACCCCGTCCACGTCCGCGACCTTCATCGCCGTCACCCCGTTGTCCGGGACGATCGTGGCGAGGCCGAGGCCGAGGACCACCGTGTCGGGCCGGTTGACCTGGATGGTCCGGTCCACGTGGTAGACGCCGGGGGTGAAGAGCAGGTGCAGGCCCTGGGTCAGTGCCGCGTTGATCGTCGCCGCGCTCGCGCCCGGCTTGACCACGTAGAACCGGCTCAGCGGGATCGACGAGCCCTGCGGTGCGCCGTTGCCCCACGAGGTGCCGCGGGCGTTGGTGCGCTTCGCCGGGACGAAGACCTTGTACTCACTGCCGTCCAGGTACAGGAAGGGCTTCTCCCGGGAGACGGGGGTGGTGTCCAGGGTGGTGTAGGGCGGGTTCGGGTACGACTGCGCCGGCGCGCCCTGGGTCCCGGAGAACACCTGGTTCCACACCGCGTTGGACCAGCCGCCGATCGAGCTGTCGCGGGTGTACCACTGCTGCTGCGAGTAGTTGCCGACCTGGCCGTCGATCTTCGAGTCGGCGATGTAGCCGCCCGAGGCCCAGCCGTAGCCGTCGGGAGCGAGGTTCAGCCCGCCCTTGACGTGCATCCGGCGGAACGGCGCGGCCTGCGAGACGGCCCAGCGGTTGGTGCCGCTGACCGGGTTCAGCGCGAGGTTCTCGGCCGAACGCCAGAAGTTCTGGGTGGCGTTGCCGCCGAACCAGCCCGCGTCGACGGTGATGTCCCCGTTGATGGTGGTGTCGTCGGGGCTGAGGCCGAGTCCGGAGACCGAGGTGTAGAAGCCGATCTGCGCGTTGAGCCCGTTGTAGGTGCCCGGCTTGAACAGGAACTGGTAGCGGCCGGAGCCGAACTGGGCCGATTCCTGCTGCCGGAAGACCTCGTCCAGCCGCCCTTGGATGTTCGGGGTGGACGGGTCGAAGACGATCACGTTCGGGCCGAGGTCGCCGCCGCCGGGGATGACCGGGTCGGTGCCGGCGGTCCCGAGGACCTGGAACTCCCAGAGCGAGTAGCCCCAGCCGGTGGCCCGCTGGGTGCCGTGCACCCGGACGTAGCGGGCGGTGCCGGAGATCTCGTGGGTCTGGACGCCGCCGGTGCTCGCGGCCGTCTGGTAGGCGGTGGACCACTGCGAGCCGTCGGTGGACAGCTCGATCCGGTACGCCTTCGCGTACGCCGTCTCCCAGCGCAGCACCACCTGGCTCAGCTGGGCGGGGGCGCCGAGGTCGACCTGTATCCACTGCGGGTCGGCGAACTGGCTGGACCAGCGGGTGCCGTTGTCGCCGTCGACGGCCGCGCCGGCGGGCGTCCCGGCGCCCTCCACGCTGGAGGCGGTGGCGGGCTTGCCCTGGGAGAGCAGGACGGGGGCCGCCTGGGCGGCGGTGCCCGGCAGCAGGACGAGCAGGGCCGCGACCAGTGCGGCGGCGAGCGCCGCGACGGTGAGCCGCGGCGGGCGATCGGAGAGGAGGGGCATGCGGGGTGCTCCTGACGTCATGGATCCGGGGGGATCGAAGCGTGAGTGAACTGCCCGCCGACAAGGCCGTCAAGGGTTTCGGCGTTCACGAACTGAAGATCAAACGGCATGTCAACTGCGCATCAGGTCTGTGAACTTGGAGTTTATTCAATCCTTGTGAAAAGTGTTGACGAAAAAACCTGGCAGGGCTGTACTGATGCTCTGACCGCTCCGTCCCGCCGTGCCCGCTGTGCGCGGGACGGAGCCCGGTCCGCCCCGGCCGGCTCCGGCCGGCCCTCGGCTCGCCTTGGCTCGCCTTCGGGAAGTGTCCACTGGGGAAGGGTGGTTGCTGTCCCGTGTTCGTTACTCGTCGACAGTCCGGTGCAGATCCGGCACCTCACCGCAGGCCGCCCAGGCTACCTCCACGCCCGGAAGGCCCCTCGACCACGGCCCGGCCACGGCGGCGAGACGCGCCGCGTCGGGCGCGGCCGCGCCGAGCCCGATCGCGTACCGGGCCAGGCCCGGGCCCGTCGCGAAGGGGTGCGGCCAGGCGTGCGCGTCCACGACGCCCGCCTCCTCCAGCGCGCCCAGCAATGCCCGCACCCGCCCGCGCATCCGGCCCAGGGCCGCGTCGAACTCCCGCTCCACGGGCGTCCGTACGGTCACCACCGCCCACGCGGCGTGCCGCCGGTGCAGCGGCGGGCCGGCCAGGGCCGCGCCGAAGGCGCCGGGGTCGGCGTCCAGCAGCTCCCACGCCCGGTACAGCTCCCGCCCCAGCAGATCGCGCAGCCCGGGGCCCACCTGGGCCGTGCAGCTGCGGACGGGCGCGGAGGGGGTCAGTACGGTGACGGGGTCCGGCGCCGGGTCGGAAGGCCCCGGCTGCGGCCACAGCTCCGACTCCGGCCCCGGTCGCAGCGGTTCGGGCCGTGCGGAGGGCAGGCCGACCGGGTCCTGCCAGTCCCAGGCCGCCCAGGTCCCGAAGAACCCGAGCAGCAGCGCCGCCGGGGACCGGTCCTCGGCCGCGCGGACCGTACGCGCCGCCAGGACCGACCAGGCCAGCCCCGGCAGCCCGCCGAACGGCGCCGAGTCCAGCCCGCGGGCCCGGGCCCAGGCCTTGACCTCCCGCGCCAGCCGGGCGAAGGCGGCGTGCTCGGCCCCCACGAAGGCCCGTACCGCCTCGGCGTCGCTCACCGCACTCAGCGCGACCGAGGCCGGCTCGCCCAGCTCCGCCCGGCGCGCCTGCGCCCGCGCGGGGTCCAGCGTGCCCGTGGGGACGACCACCAGGTCCACGTCCAGTCCGGCCGCGGTCAGCCGCAGCCCCGGCACCCGGGCGCCCGTCACCTCGCGCATCCGCACCGCCTCCGGCAGCGCGGCCGCGACCCGCTCCCGTACCGCCGAGATGTCCGGCGCGCCCGGCACGGCCGCGACCAGGTCGAGGTCGGCGCCCGGCAGTGCGCAGCCCATGCGGCGCGATCCGGCCTCCCACACCGTCCCCTCGCCCAGCGCCTCCGCGATCCGCGCGGTGAGCGAGGCGGCCAGGCCCCGCGGTTCGCCGTCGTGCGCCAGGGCACCGCCGCGGATTGCGAGCCCTTGTGCTTCGGACCCGTGCCGCGGGTCGACGCCGGGCCCTCCCGGCGCTTCCGGCAACGCGGGCTCGGCCGGCCGGCGGACGCGGCCCGTGCCCAGTTCCACGACCGCCCGCGTCCGCATCGGCCCGTCCCCGCGCCGCGAGAGCACGGCCAGCTCCCCGACCCGCCCGGACGCTCCGGCGCCGAGCCGGGCGGCGAACTCCGCGACCGCCCGCTGCGGATCGCGGCTGCGGCCCAGCGTCAGATGCGGGGTGTACCCGTCGGCGCGCCCCCGGCACCCCGGGAACCGCCGTACGAGTTCCCGCCGAAGCTCCTGCCACGGTGCTTCACCGGCCGCCGCCGGGTCCAGCCAGACGGTCGCGTCCTCCCGGTGGCCGAAGCTGTGCACCCCCTCCAGCCGCGCCGTGAACGCCGGTGTGCCCGCGGCCACTTCGGCCAGCAGCGGCAGGGCCTCCTCGAACGAGGACTCGGGGACGAAGCCGAAGAGCAGGTTGACGTGCGCGGGCCAGCGGCCCGCCTGCGGGTCGTGCTCCCGCCGCAGCGCGTGCGCCGCGTCCGGGAGGCGGGGCGGCAGCCAGGCCACGGCGGTACGGGCCGTCGCCGGCGTGTCGAGCCGCGCCGTACCGGCGTCGCCCCCGAACTCCACCGTCGCCTCCACCCCGTAGTGGTCCGAGATGAACAGCCCTTCCGGGCCCGGCACGTCGCCCCGCAGCGCCGCCCGGGTCACCCGCGCCGGCCCGGCGGCCCGCAGCAGGATCCGGTCCAGCCGCCCCGCCCGCCCCGACAGCGAGCCCACCGCGGCCAGCGGGTTGGCCACCGGGTCGAAGGTGGCCGTGCCGTCCGCCGCCCCGTGGACCTCGCACCACGCGTCCCGCATGCCGAGCGCGGCGCCCGGCCCCTCGGGCCCGGAGCCGCCGTCGTTGAAATCTCCGAGCAGTGCCACGGGGGCCTCCACCCCGCTCAGCCCCTCGGCGAGCCGGGCCAGTTCGGCCCGCCGGTGCACCTCCCCGTTCTCGGTGTGATCGCTGGTCAGATGGGTCGCGGCCACGACGAGGGGGCCTGCGGCGGTGTCCACCGTCACGGCGGTGACCGCCTTGTGCGGACCGAGCGCATGCAGCCCCGCCTCCCGCACCGGAAGCCGGCTCAGCACCAGCAGCCCGCACTCGGCGACGTCCCGGCCGCCCGGATCCGTGCCGAGCGTGTACCCGGCCCGCACCCACTCCGCCGCCAGCAGCATCCGGAGCAGCTCGGGTTCGGCCTCCTGGAGCGCGATGACATCGGCATCGGCGGCCGCCAGGTCGGCCAGCAGCAGCGGCCTGCGCCGCGCGGTGGCGATCCGCGGGCCGTCGTACCGGTCCCACAGGGTGTTCCAGGTCAGCAGCCGCACCACGGCCGGGGACCCGGACACGCCGCCGCCCGGGGCGGGCGGGGGCGCCGGACGCCAGGCGCCCGCGCCCGCCGGATCCCAGGCGTGCGGGGTACGGGCGGTGAAGAACGGCGCCCGCAGCAGGCGCGGATCGCGCACCCGCCCGGCCCCGGTGGCATCGATCCGGTCCACTCCCGTGGCCCGGTCCCACACCAGCTCGCCGTCCGCCTCGACGAACAGCACGCGGTGCCAGGGGATGTCGCCGCCGGGCACGAAGGACGGCAGCGGCACGCGCTTCGGGGCGGCTCCGCGCTGGAGCAGCCCGAGGACGAACCGGGCGGGATCGAACCGCGGGTCCCAGCGGACCTGGTGGTAGAGCTCCTCACTGGTGCGCATCACAGCTCCCCGCCCGGCGCGGCCACGGTGCCCGCCGTGTCCTCGACGGTCCCGCCCGCGCCGATGTACCAGGTCCGGTGTGCCTGGCCGGGGTAGGGCGGGCTGAACCGGTGCAGCTGCGACTCCAGCACCTGCGGCGGAACCGGATGCGGGCGCACGGCGTTGCGCCGCCGCAGCTCCTCCTCCTCGACCAGCGCGACGGCATGCGTGACCAGCGCGTCGTGGCGGCGGGCGACCGAGCCCGCCAGCCCGCGCTGCTGGTCGGTGAGCGAGGTGGCGTCCCAGACGACGGTGCCCCCGCGGGCCAGGGCGGCACCGAGCCGGTCGAGGCCCTCGCTCAGTACCTCCGCGTTCGCCCGCTGGTCCGCGCGGGAACCCCGGGCGGTGCGCAGGTCGTCGAGACTGATGTACGCGTCCACGCCGGGCAGGGCGCGGCCGAAGGTGCTCTTGCCGCTGCCGGAGGGGCCGCACAGCTGCACCAGCCGGGGAAACGTTCCCTCACGCCAGCGCCAGGTCGCCGCCACCGCCTCCTCCGCCGTACCGATCCGCCCCTGCGCGAAGGCCCGCCGCGCCTCGGCCCAGCAGCGGTCGCCCGCGTCCGGGCCGAGCGCCGCCAGCCGCCCGCGCAGCTCCGCGCGCAGGGCGCCGAGCGGATCGGGGCCGAGCAGCCCCGCCTCCTCGGCGCACAGCGCGGACCACTCCACGCACTCGCGGGCCTGCGCGTCCCCGGCCGTCACGGCGGCCAGGGCGTGCAGCATCCCCGGATCGGCCGCAACGGCCATCCGTACGAGCCCGGCCCGCCGGTCCGCGTCGGGGAACGGCCGCTGGAGGTACGGGTACAGCCCGACCAGGTCCGACACCCGCCGCGCGAGCCCCGTCCCGAGCGGCCCCGCCGCGAGCCGCGCAGCGAGCCGGGCGCGCGGAGCGCGGTGCAGTACGGCGGCCAGTACTCCGGCCAGCCGGTCCTCACCGGTCCGCCCCAACTCGTCGATCCGGGCCGTGACATCGGCGCACACCTCCGCGTCGGACGCCTGGCCGGCGGCGAGCCCGTCGGCCGGGCCCTCGCCACCCGTCACCCCGTCCGTCGCCCAGCCCAGCACCCCGGCCGCCGCCAGCAGCTCCGCCGCATCCACCCCGGCCCCCGACCGCACCGCCCACAACGGGGCCGCCGGACCGAGCCCGTTCGGCACCACCGGCGCGAACATCCAGTGCGTGCCGGTCTGTACGTGCCCGCCGCGCACCCACTTGGCCACGCACCGGCCGAAGTCCTCGTACGCGAAACCGTCCACCGTCCGTACGACGTACCCCTCGTGCCGTGCGGTGTCGAGCTTCAGCCTGCGCAGGGCGCGCTCGTCGAAGGTGCCCCGCCACAGCACGCGCGGGGTGGGCACGCCGAGCCCCCGCAGGAACCGGACGGTCGCGTCCCAGTCCAGGCAGTGCTCCCCGTCCCACACCGAGAACCCGTAGAACCAGCTGTCGAGGTCCTCGTAGCCGAGCGAGTGCCGGGCGTACAGGTTCTCCCCGCACACCCTCCGCCCGGCCGGGATCCGCGCGGCGATCCGGCCCTGGAGGCCCTTGACCCAGGCCCGCGACGGATGGTGCGCCGAGTCGAGGGAGCGGGCGTGCAGGCCGTCCGCGTACAGGGTGGTGTTCTCCCCGTCGAGCTTCTCGGTGACCACGACCTCGCGTCCGGCCAGCCCCGCGAACGCCCCCGGCCCGGCCACCCGGACATCGTCCGCCGCGGCCCCGGGCGACCAGGGCAGGTGGGGCGTACGGGGGTAGTGCGTGCGCATGGTCCGCTCCTGCTCGACGACGTGGTGCCCCGTCACTGTAGGTATCCGGGGCGGCCTCCTCCATCGAATAAGCGGGGCCGCGCCCGGCCGGCCCGGACGCGCTGAAGGCCGGCCCGGCGGACTATCGGCACAGGGCCACGATGGCGGGCGACACCGTCCCGCGGGCCGCCTCGCACAGCGCCGCCATGTCGTAGGTGCGCTGCGGGGCGGCCGGCCTGGCCGCGGGTTTCGCCGCTTTCGCCGCCGGCCGCTTGCGGGGCTTGGCCGGTTCGGCGGGGCGCGCCGAGCCTGCGGGGCGCAGGGGACGCACCGGCTTGGCCGCCCGCGGCGGTCGTACGGGCCGCTCCTGCCGGGCCGCGGCGGCCGGCGCCGGGGCCGGCGCGGCCGGCGTCGGTGCGGGCGCGGTCGGTGCGGGCGGGCGCAGTGGCTCCGGTGTGACCGGCAGATGGCCCAGCGGCCAGGCGGCCGGGGCCGGTTGGCGAGGTTCCGGGCGCACCTCGGCGGGCCCCGGACGCGGAGCGTCCGGCGGGGCGGCAGGACGTACCGTCACGCAGCCGGTGGTCATGGCGAGCGCGGCAAGGATCAGGGTCAGAGCCCGGCACAACTGCATCCGCCCACCCTGCCGCACCGCCTCCGCCGAAGCCGCCCCCATCACCCGTACGGGTGCGCCCGGCGAAGCCCCCGAGGGCTCGACTCAGGGGGCCGCGGGGCCCCGGCGGCGCGGCTGGGTGGCCAGGCGCAGGGCGTGTTCCAGCGGGCCGCGGCGCAGGGGCGTGTCGGCGTACGTGCGCTGCCAGGCCCAGGTCAGGACCAGGGCGGCGGTGCTGAAGCCCAGCCAGGCGGACCAGGACGACGCGCCGTGGGCGGGGCCGGCCAGGACCAGGGCGTGGATCACGTACGCGCTCAGTGCCATCGCGCCGAGCACCGTGAACGGGCGCAGCAGCCGGGCGCCCAGCCGGTGCCGGGCGGCGAGGGCGCACAGGCCGATGAGCGCGCAGCCCACGCCCGCGTTGCCGAGCGTCTCCGGCGGGGTCTGGCTGTACGGGTCGGCCACCAGGAGCCAGTCCCAGGAGGTGCTGGGCACGGCCCCGTACTGCTGGCGCAGCACCTCGCGCACCGGGTCGGCGGCGGCCAGGGCGTCCGGGTGGTGGACGGCGATCGACGCCAGGAGCCGCTCCCGGGCGCCGAACACGTGCGTGGCGAGCCAGGCGGAGCCGTAGCCCGCGACGGCCGCGGCCGTGCCCCACACCGCCATGCGCAGGGCCGTCGCCCGTTCCCGGATGTCGCACACGCGGGCGAGCGCCATCCCCACCAGGATGTACGGGAAGTAGGTCGCCAGCGGGTACGCGCCGGTGAGCAGCAGCTCGACGAGCACCGTGCCCAGGCCGGACCAGCTGGTCAGATCGGCGGCCTCCGGTACCAGGCCGCGCCCGGACGCCTCGTACCCGAACACCGGGCCCAGCAGGAAGGACAGCAGCGGACCCGCCGCCACCGAGACCCCCGCGACGGCCGTGAGCACCGGGGTGGAGAGCCGGGTGAAGGGTTCGGCGGCGAGGAAGTACACGGCGAAGAAGGCCAGGATGACCAGGATCCCGGGCCACAGCGAGGCCAGGAACAACCCGAGCACGGCCATGACGGCGCAGCGGATCAGCAGCGGACGGTACCGCCCGGCCCACCCCGCGGGCCGGGCCGCCGGGTCGAGCCCGCGCTGGGCGAGGACCAGGGAGAAGCCGGCGAGGAGGGTGAAGAGCGCCGGGGCGCGGCCGTCGGCCGCGACGATCACGTAACCGGCGCCCTCGGGCTGCGGGCTGGGGCCGACGTGCACGGCGAACATGCCGAGCACGGCGAGCCCCCGGACGGCGTCGACCCCGGCCAGCCTCCCCGAACCGCCCTTGGCCGGACCGGCCTTCACCGCACCGGCCTTCCCCGCCCCTGCCTCAACCGAACCGGCCATCCCCACCCCTGAGTTCACCGCACCGGCCACGCCTGCGCCTGCCTCAACCGAACCGGCCATCCCCGCCCCTGAGTTCACCGCACCGGCCACCCCTGCGCCGGCATTCACCGAAGAGGCCTTCCCCGCCCCCGCGTCAACCGAACCCGCCGTCCCCGGGTTCACCGGTGCCGCCTCCCCCCGGGCGCTCACGCGCCGCACGTCACGGTGTCGCGGGGCGTGTAGCGGGTCTTCATCGTCTCCCGTTTGACTTCCTTGCCGCCCTGCACGAACACCCGGTCGACGGCCACGTCGAAGCCCTCCAGCGGGGACTGCGGCTCGCACTTGGGGCCGCTGCCCTTGCGGGTGGCGGGCTGCTGCACATTGGTCCGCGGGCCCTGCACCGCGCGTACCTCCTCGTACTTCTTCGTGCCCAGGAAGGTGATGGTGATCGAGGTGTCGGTCGCCTCGGCCTGGATGTACAGGGCCTTGCCGGAGTCGTTGGCGAAGCGCAGGTCGAGGCTGCCCCACGCCACGGTGGCCTCGCGGCCCTCGGGGTAGCGCTCGATGTAGAAGGAATGGGCCCCGTACTCGACGGGCTTGACCCCCGCGAAGAACATCGCGTTGAAGACGGTGGTGGCCACCGCCGAGACCCCGCCGCCCGAAGCCTTCTCGTACTGGCCGTTGTTGATGATCAGGCCGTCGACGAAGCCGTTCTCCTTCGTGCGCTCGCCGACCGTCCGGTTGAAGCTCCACGTCTCGTCGGGCAGCACCAGCGAACCGTTGATCAGCTGGGCGGCCCGGCCGATGTTGGTCGTGCGGTACGCCGCCGGTTCGAACTTGACGGTGAACGAGGAGACCTTCTCCGTGATCCCGAGCTGCCGGACCGTGTCCTTGGACAGCTTGGGCCGGACCTCCTCGGTCGCGACCTGCCCGGTACGGGCGGCCGCGTCGGCCCCGGTCAGCAGCGGCAGCACGGCCGCGCCGAGGGCCTGCTCGGTGACCTGCCGGCCGGCCTTGCCCTCCTCGGCGACGGAGACCTGCCCCGCCCCGTCGAGCCGCAGCCGCGCCTCGACCGGGCCCGGCCCGGCCTGCCGCAGCGGACCGGCGAGGGCCGGGTCGGCCAGCAGCGCCTTGGCGTCGAGCGCCGGGCTCAGGCGGCCCTGGCCGTCGTCCTTCAGGCTGAGGTGCTTGGAGAGCACGGCGGGGCCGACGGGTATCCGCTTGCCGTCGACGGTGAGGGTGACGGGCGCGGACATCGCCGGCTCCGCGAACTCCTTCAGGGCCCGCTCCGTCTCCTGCCCGCCGACCCGCGGCTCCGTGCGCTGGACGGGGAGGTCGACGGGACCGTTCGCGGCGCCGCGGTCCGGGCCCCGCAGGAAGCCGTCGCGCAGCGTGTCGAGGGAGCGGTCGACATCGAGGGAGATGCCGGTGACCGGGGCCACCGCCGTGGCCTTGCCCTTCGCGAAGCCGACGGAACCTTCCTTGGCCTCCTGGGCCGTCTTCTTGCCGATGCCGTCCAGCGCGGCGCGCGCCGTCTTCCCGTCGAGGCGGACGACCGGGGGCACATCGGGATCGCCCGAGGAGAACAGCCGGCCGATCACGGTGAGCGGACCGGAGCCGGCGCGCGCGGCGCGCTCGGCGGTCGCCGCGCTGTCCAGGGAGAGGCCGAGCGCCCGCGGTTCGGCCTGCTCCGTGCGCTCGCCGATGCGGAGCCCGACGGGGGCCGCGGCGGCCGGGCCGAGCTCCCGGTCCAGGGTCTGGCGGGCCTCCGCCTTGCTCAGCCCGCCTATGTCGACCCCGCGCACCTTCGTGCCCGGGGCCACCTCCTCGCCGGCCAGGAGCAGACCCGCGGCGTACAGCCCGCCGAAGCCGAGGACCGCGGCGCCGCCCGCCACGCCGACGACTCCTGGCACGGTCCACCGTCTCCCGGTGTCCGTCCGGTTGCCCGTACGGCTGGCGCGTCGCATGAAGGGGTCTCCTCGATCCGGTCGGATCACGTGGTCGGACCGGCGGTTTTCATGCCGCCAGTCCGCCCCCGGACGGTAGCAAGGACCACATAACCAGGTAATAAGGAGGTATAGGGGCGGCAAAGCAGAGGTGCTTTCCCGCAGGTCCGGGGCGGCCGCCACGCCGTAACCAGGAGGCCGCGACCGCTGTTGCACTGTCGGCGGGTCCACCCACGGTGAACGGAGTTCCGATGCCGCAGCTGACCGACGAGGCCGCGCCCGAAAGGTCCGCACCCGAAAGGTCCGCACCCGAAAGGTCCGCACCCGAAGCGCCCCTGCCCGACACTTCCCCGCCCGAGACCTCCCTGCCCGACACCTCCTCGACCGAGACCTCCCTGGCCGACCAGGGCCGGGCCGCCGGGACCTGGATGACCCCGGAGGCGTACGGCGCCTCGCGCGCCGCGCTGTGGACCGGAGCCGTGGTCCTCGTCACCGACACGGACGGCCGGGTCCTCGTCCAGAGCGTCGACTACCGCTCCGACCGGCTCCTGCCCGGCGGTGCCGTGGACGCGGGGGAGGCGCCCTCGGCCGCCGCGGCCCGCGAGGTGCGCGAGGAGCTGGGAGTCGACGGCCGTTACCCGCGCGGTCTCGCCGTGGACTGGATCCCGGCCGACACGCCCGGTTTCCCGGCCGGCATGCGCTTCCCCGGCGAGATCCTGCACGTCTACGACGGCGGCACCTGGACGCCGGAGCGGATCGCGTCCGTCCGCCTTCCCGCCCAGGAGGTCACCGGCATCCACTTCGCCGAACCGGCCGATCTGCCCGCCCTGATGGACCCGGGCGACGCCCGCCGCGCCCTGTCCGCGCTGCGGGCCCGCATCAACGGCTCCGGCACCGCCCTGCTGGAGGACGGCCGGCCCACCGCGCCCACCGCCCTCGACCGGCTGGGCGTGCTCCGCACCCGCCGCACCGCGCAGCGCGGCGCGTGGCACCCAGGCCCGGTCCCCGCGCAGCTGTCCGTACGGGACCACCGGGGCTGGCTGTTCGCCCCCGACGGGCGGGTCCTGCTGCTGATCGCCCGCGCAACCGGCGCGGCCCACCTCCCGTCCCCGGCCGCCGCGCCGACGGCCGGCGCCTTCCCGCTCGGCTACCGGTACGGCGAGGACCGCGACGCGGACGGCGCCCGGGGCGTGCACGCCCGCACCGCGGCCCGCCTCACCGGCCTCGCCCCGGCCGCGGACCCCGCGTACGCCCGCCTGCTGGCCACCCCCGAGCAGGTCCGCGAACTGAGCGACTGGGGTCCGGCCGGCGCCCGCGAACTCGACGCGGTCCACGCGGCCCGCACCCGACTCTCCCTGCCCGCCCCCACCCGCACCCCGCCCACGGAGCTCCCGGAATCGGCGACCCGCTGGTGACCCGGCCCGCCCGGCCGCGGCCGGGCGGGCCGCGGCCGTCGCCATGATCGGGAAATCCGCCGTCCGGCGTCCGCGGTCCCGCAGCATGGGGCCATGAGCGACAGTGCGATCACCTACACCCTGTACATCCAGGC
>NZ_JBHXNP010000032.1:0-77716 GCF_042719495.1 Streptomyces sp. NPDC058525 | reverse complement strand
CCCTTCACGCGTTCCCGCGTCCCCCGGGGGCGCGGCCCGGGTGAGCGGCTGCGAGTACGCGCTGCCCGGCGACGTCCAGGCGCCGGCCGTCGCGGTCCTCGCCCGTCCCGCGTCCCCCGGGGGGGGGGGGCGGCCCCCGGGCGGGGGGGGGGCGGGGCCACGGGGGTGGCGCTCCGGTGAGTCTAGTACGGGTCCCTGGGCGGGTCCGGGGCTTACGGGAACTCGACCACCGAGCGGAGGACCTCGCCGCGCTCCATCCGGGCGAAGGCCTCCTCGACCCCGTCGAGCGGGATGGTCTCGGAGACGAAGGCGTCCAGGTCGAGCCGCCCCTGGAGGTAGAGGTCGACCAGCAACGGGAAGTCGCGCTCGGGCAGGCAGTCCCCGTACCAGGAGGACTTCAGGGACCCGCCGCGGCCGAAGACGTCCAGCAGCGGGAGTTCGAGCCGCATCTCCGGGGTCGGGACTCCGACCAGGACCACGGTGCCGGCCAGGTCGCGGGCGTAGAAGGCCTGCTGGTAGGTCTCCGGGCGGCCGACGGCGTCGATGACCACGTCCGCGCCGTTGCCGCCGGTCAGGTCCTGGACGGCCTTGACCACGTCCGTGCCGCGGCCGTTGACGGTGTGGGTGGCCCCCAGGCCGCGCGCCCACTCCAGCTTCCGGTCGTCCAGGTCCACCGCGATGATCTTCGAGGCGCCGGCCAGCCGGGCGCCGGCCACGGCCGCATTGCCCACTCCCCCGCAGCCGATGACGGCGACCGAGTCGCCCCGGCCGACGTTGCCGGTGTTCAGGGCGGCGCCGAGGCCCGCCATCACCCCGCAGCCGAGGAGGCCGGCCGCCGCCGGGGCCGCGGCCCGGTCCACCTTGGTGCACTGTCCGGCCGCGACCAGGGTCTTCTCGGCGAAGGCGCCGATGCCCAGCGCCGGGGACAGCGGGGTGCCGTCCTCCAGGGTCATGGGCTGGGTCGCGTTGTGCGTGGCGAAGCAGTACCAGGGGCGGCCGCGCTTGCAGGCCCGGCAGGTCCCGCACACCGCACGCCAGTTGAGGACGACGAAGTCGCCGGGGGCCACGGAGGTGACGTCCGGGCCGACCGATTCCACGATCCCGGCGGCCTCGTGGCCGAGCAGGAAGGGGAACTCGTCGTTGATGCCGCCCTCCCGGTAGTGCAGGTCGGTGTGGCAGACCCCGCAGGCCTGCACCCGGACGAGCGCCTCGCCCGGTCCCGGGTCGGGCACGAGGATCGTCGTCGTCTCCACCGGTGCGCCCTTGCTCCGGGCGATGATCCCTCGTACGCGGTGCGTCACGTCGTAACCCCGTTCTGCTCTCGTCGGTTCCCGGTCAGAACGTACACGGGCTCCGCCCGGCAGGGGAGTTGCCTCACTCCGGAGCGAGAGATCCAGCCAGCTCAGGAGGTACGGACGCGCGCAGGGCGGCGCCGAACGCGGCCACCGCCGGGTGGGCGCCGGCCCCGCTGCGGAAGGCGAGGTTGGTATGGCGCTGCATGCGCAGACGGGTGAGGCGGACGGCCGGATCGGCGGGGCCGGTGACCCCGAGCTGCGGTACGACGGCCACCCCCTGGCCGGCTGCGACCAGGGCGAGCACGGTCGCGAACTCGTCGACGCGGTGGCGGACCCGCGGGGTGAACCCGGCTGCCTGGCAGGCCCGTTCGGCCATGGCGTGGCAGAGGGTGCCGGGGGTGGCGGTGATCCAGGGGTCCTCCGCGTGGGCGCGCAGGACGGCGCCCTGGCCGTCGGCCGGGGGCGGTCCGGGAATCCCGTGGGCGCCGGGAGCCCCGGGCACACCAGGAGCACTGGGAGCGCCAGGAGCACCGGGAGCCCCAGGAGCACCGGGAGCCCCCGCGGCGGGCGCGGCCAGGTACATCGCCTCCCGGTACAGCGGCTCGGTGGCCAGCCCGGGCTCCCGGGCGGCCGGCACGAAGTCGTAGGCGTGCACCAGGGCCACGTCGAGGTCGCCGGAGCGCAGGGCGTGCGCTACCGCCGCCGGGTCGGTCTCGCGGACCATCGGCTCGAGTCCCGGGTGGTGCCGGGCCAGGGCGGTCAGGGCGGCCGGGACGATGGCCCGGGTGGCGGTGGGGAACGCGCCGATGCGCAGGACTCCGGCCAGGCCGCCGCGCGCTTCGGCGAGATCGGACTCGGCCTGTTCCAGTCGTTCGAGAACGGCCTCGGCGTGGCCCACCAGGTGCCGGCCGGCCGGGGTGAGGCGGACCCGGCGCCCGGTGCGCTCCAGGAGCGGGAGGCCCGCTTCGCGTTCGAGGACGGCGAGTTGCTGGGACACCGCCGAAGGGCTGAAGGCGAGGGCTTCGGCGACGGCCGCGATGGTCCCGCGGCGGGCGAGTTCGCGCAGCAGGCGCAGGCGTCGTACGTCGAGCATCGGCTCAGCTTACGGGTGGGGTAAGAAACGCGAACTGGATTCGCGGCTCGGGGCGGGCGAGGCTCGACGGCATGGCACAGGACAGGACCGACATCATCGGGAACGACGACATGAACGCCGGCGCGGGGCTCTGTCTGCGCGGGATCCACGTACCGCTGGTCACTCCCTTCACCCGCGCCGGGGGCCTCGCCGCCGAGGCCCTGGAGGCACTGGCCCACGAGGTGCTCGACGGGGGCGCGGCCGGGATCGTCGCCCTCGGCACCACCGCGGAGGCGGCCATGCTCGACGAGGCGGAGCGCGACCTCGTCACCGGCGTGTGCGCGCGGGTCTGCGCGGAGCGGGGCGCGCTGCTGACGGTGGGCGCCGGGGCGAGCGGGACCCGGGCCGCGGAGGCTTCGCTGGTCCGGCTGGCGCGGTGGCCGCGGGCGGGGGCGGCGCTGGTGACCGTGCCCCCGTTCGTACGGCCCTCGGCGGCGGGGGTGCTGGCGCACTTCGCACGGCTGGCCGAGGTGAGCCCGGTACCGCTGATCGTCTATCACGTCCCGTACCGGACCGGGCAGTCGCTGGACGCGGCGGCCCTGCGGGCGCTCGGCTCGCTGGACGGAGTGGCCGGGGTGAAGTACGCGGGCGGCTCGGTCGGGCAGGACGCCGTGGCGCTGCTCGGGGACCTGCCGGACGGCTTCGAGGTGCTGGCCGGGGACGACGCGTACCTCTCGCCGATGCTGGCGCTGGGCGCGGCGGGCGGGATCCTGGCCTCGGCGCACCTGGCGACGGCCCGGTTCGCGGAGCTCGCCGGGGCCTGGCGGGCGGGTGACGTGGCGCGGGCGAGGCCGCTCGGGCACGCCCTGGCCCGGATGTCGGAGGCGGTCTTCGCCGAGCCGAATCCGGCGGTCGTCAAGGGCGTGCTGCACGCGCAGGGCCGGATCCCGACGCCCGGCGTACGGCTCCCGCTGCTGCCGGCCTCGGAGGCGGCGGTGAAGGCGGCCCTGGAGCGGCTGGCGGAGCTCTGAAGGCCCTGGCCGCGGGGCCCGGGCCCGGCCGGGGCACGGGCCCGGCCGGGGCACGGGCCCGGCCGGGGCACGGGCCCGGCCGGGCGGGCGGGCCCGGCCGGGCGGGCGGGCCGGTGGAGCAGGCGCTGCCATGACCGGAAAACATCCGCGATGGGCGATTCGCCCGCAACGCACCTGTCGCCCGAATCCGGCCCGTGGAGAGCGGACTTGCCCGTATTCACCGAGGGGTCGCGACCGGCCCCGCGGCCCGTGATGTGAGTCACTCGGAACGCATCAACATCAATTCCTTCGAAGGGTTGATTCCCTTTTCCCGGAAAGAAAGTTGGGTAATGCGCGAAGCGCCCTCCAAGGTCATTTTCGGGGCGGAGGGCAGGAAGTCGATCTACCGGTGGAATTCGGGCCTTGTTCCGGCGCGTCGGGCTCGCCTACGGTCACCCTCATTCCCGGCGGTCACGCTCCCTAAACCGGCCACCTCCGGGGCCTCTCCGTCCCCCACGTGAGGAAATGCGCCATGCCCGCAAAGGGAAAGCACCGTCGGCCGAAGCAGCACCCGATCACCCGCAAGCTGGCCCTCGCCGGCACCGGCGGTGCGGCGCTCGCCCTGCCCCTGATCAGCGCGACCACCGCCGGAGCGGTGGCGCCGACCGCCGCCCCCGCGGCCCTCACCGCCGCTCCCGCCGCGGCCCCCGCCACCGCTCCCGCGACCTATTCCGTGGTCGCCGGCGACACCCTTTCCGAGATCGCCGCGGAGCATTCCGTGAGCGGCGGCTGGAAGAAGCTCTACGCGGCGAACAAGAGCGTCATCGGCGACAACCCGGCGATCATCCGGCCCGGTATGAAGCTGAACCTCGGCGCCCAGGACGAGACCGCCCGCGCGAGCAGGTCCGCCGCCCGGCCCGCCCTCAAGCCGACCACCAAGACCGCCTACGCGAACAATCTCGACGGATGGATCCGCGAGTCCCTCGACGTGATGGCCAAGCACGGAATTCCCGGGACCTACAACGGAATCCACCGCAACGTGATGCGGGAGTCCTCGGGCAACCCCCTCGCCATCAACAACTGGGACATCAACGCCCAGAACGGCATCCCGTCCAAGGGCCTGCTCCAGGTCATCGACCCGACCTTCAAGGCCTACCACGTGCCCGGCACTTCGCTGGACTCCTACGACCCCGTCGCGAACATCACGGCCGCCTGCAACTACGCGGCCGCCCGCTACGGTTCCATCGACAACGTCAACGGGCCCTACTGACCGGCCCCGCGCCGGACGCTCAGGGCCGCCGCCGCCGGCGGGCGGCCCGGAGCAGGATGCGCACGGGGGCCACGAGGCCGTAGCCGACGTCCCGGCGCAGGGCGCCGACCCCCGCGCGCTCCACGGCCGTGAGCTGGTGCGCCATCAGCTCCACCATGGTCTCGGTCACCGGGCGCAGGCCCGGGTCGACGAGGTCGAGGATGCCTTCGGTGGCGTCGAGGGCCGTGCGGGCGCGGCCGGTCTCGGCGGCGAGGAGCGCGCGTACGGCGGGGGTGTCCCGGGCCTGTTCGAGGTCGGCGCGGGTCACCGCGTGCTCGTCGAGGCGGGCGCGCGGGATGCACAGGCGGCCGTCCGCCAGGTCCCCGGCGAGGTCCGCGAGGAAGTCGACCCGCTGGGCGGCGTCGACGAACCGCCGCCAGCCCGCGGCCTGTTCGGCGTCGGGGCCGCCCTGGTACTGGAGGCCGGTGAAGATCAGCACCCCTGGCCAGGCGTAGGCGTCGAGGTAGTCCTGGAAGTCCTCTTCGGCGGCGAAGCCGTCGAATCCGGCCTCCGCGGTGGCGGCGCCTTCGAGGAACCGGGAGATCCAGTGCGCGGGCAGGGCCCGGGAGTCCACGGCGTGCGCGTAGGCGCGCAGCACCGGGTCGGGGCTGTCCCCGGTCTTCAGGGCCGCTTCGACGCGTTCGGTCAGCGCGGCCAGGTTGGCGGCCCGCGCGGCCGGGGTGCCGGTCTCGGCCACGTCGTCGACCAGGTTCATGAAGGCGAGTCCGGCGGAGAGCCACGGCACCAGGGGCGGGGCGGCGAGCAGCCGCAGCGCGAGGTAGGGGGCCGGTTCGCGGCGCAGCACCCGGCGGGCGGCGTGGGTGTGGTCGTCCCGCAGCCGGGTGCCGGATATCCCGGCGGCCGTGAGCGTGGTGCGCCAGGTCGGCATCGTGGTCGTGCTCCTCGAAACGTTTCTCCGCGTGTTCCGCGTGTACGGAGATCAGGATCGCAGGCCTGCGCGCCGTGCGGGCACGCGCATCAGGAGCGGTAGACCTTCTTGACCTTTCCGTCGGTGCCGGCCAGGACGTAGCCGCCTTGGCCGTACTCGTCGCTCAGGTAGGGCCGCATGGACGGGCTCTGGTCCATCATCCAGGGCTCGACGATCACGTAGCGGGAGGTCGGGTTCGCCACGTCCAGGTCCTTCTTCGCCTGCTCCAGGAGGGCGGGCAGGGTGTCCCATTCGACCTTGGCCATGTCGATGAGCGGGACCCGGTCCCTGACCGTGCCGGCGGGGCCGCTGCGGGTGACCGCGCCGTCGCGGTACTGCCAGGAGTCGACGGTCTTGGCCCCGGGGGAGGTCGGGACGGCGGCGATGACGTAGGAGTCGTAGATCCGCAGGTTCACGAAGTCCGTGGTGCCGGTCTGCTCCTTCAGGGCCGCCAGGGCCGTCCGGATGTTGGCGGGGGTGAGCAGGCTGCCCTCGGTCTTGGCGCCCTTGCTCGCGCCGGCCTTCGGGCCGGGGGTCGACGGGGCCGAGGGGGTCGCGGGTCCCGCGCTGCCGGAGGGGCCGGCGCTCGCGCTGCTGCCGGGGCCGCCCTTCGCCTCGCCGCCGGGGCCGCCGCCGTCCGGCAGCAGTTTGACGATCCCCACCGTCCCGGCCACGAGGACCGCCGCGAGGGCGGCGCCGAGCAGCACCGGGCGCCGGCGCGGGGCCGCCGGGGGCGGGAGGGGCGCGGTGACCGCGTACGGGTGGGGCGCCGGGCCGAACGGCGGCGGCGCGGGCGGCCCGTACTGCCCCACGGCGGGCGGGACGGCCGGAGCCCCCGGGGGCGCGCCGAGAGCGGTGCTCGCGTCCCGGAGCAGCGCTTCGAGCTGCTCGGCGTCGGGCCGCGCGGCCGGATCCCGTACGAGCAGCCGTTCCAGTACGGGACCCAGCGGGCCGGAGCGTACGGGCGCCGGGATCGGCTCGTCGAGCACGGCCACGACGGTGGCCAGGCTGGTGGCCCGGCGCAGCGGATGGACGCCCTCCGCCGCCACGTAGAGCAGCATGCCGAGCGACCACAGGTCGGAGGCGGCCAGCCCCTCCTCCCCGCGGACGCGCTCGGGTGCGATGTACTCCGGCGAGCCGATGAGCACACCGGTGGAGGTGAGGCCGGTCGAGCCGTGCAGGGCCGCGATGCCGAAGTCGGTGAGGACCGCCGATCCGTCGGGCCGCAGCAGCACGTTGGCCGGCTTCACGTCCCGGTGCAGGACCCCTTCGGCGTGCGCGGCGCGCAGGGCGGACAGCACGTCGCGGCCGAGCCGGAGCACCTCCGCGAGCGGCAGCGGTCCGGACGCGATCCGGTCGTGCAGGGAACCGCCCCTGACCAGTTCCATCACGATCCACGGATGACCCTGCGAACCGTCCGCGCCGACGGCGGGCTCGACGATGTGGTGGATCGTCACGACGTGCGGATGGGCGAGGCGGGCCAGGGCCCGCGCCTCGCGGACGGCCCGTTCGCGCAGCTGGTCGGCGAGGCCGGGCTGGGCGGCGGCGGTCGCCGGGTCCGGCGGGCGCACCTCCTTGAGCGCGACCTCGCGGTGCAGTGCGATGTCGCGGGCGCGCCACACCGTGCCCATCCCGCCGCTGCCCAGGGGCGCGACCAGCTCGAAGCGCCCGTCGATCAGCTGTCTGCCGGCCTCACTCGTGTCCATGGCCGGTCATCGTAAAGGGCGCCGGTGTCAGCAGCGTCGGCGGTCCACCGTGAGGGTGCCCTGCACGGCGGTGACCGTGCGGTCGTGGCAGCGGCCGGGGGCCTGCGACCCGTACAGGCGGGAGCGGGCGGAGGTGGTGGCCACGGCGTGCCGCTGGTCGCGCGGGACGTTCGCGGTGTAGGTGGCGTCGCCCGTGTACCGGTCGTCGAGCCGGGAGACGTCGATCGTCCGGCCGCCGCGCAGGGTGGCGCTGTCGGCGCGGTCGCCGAGCGAGAGGACGGTGCGCAGCCGGTCGCCGGCGCCCAGGGTGGTCTCGCCGTCCATCGTGTACGTGCGGCCGGTCCGGGTGGTGGTGGTCCCGCGGGTCACGGTCTCCTCATCGGTCCAGGTCGCGGTGAGCGCGTCACGGTTCTCGCCTTCGGTCCAGCGGTGGACGGAGGTGTGGTGGACGGCTCGGGTGACGGTGGTGGTGACCCGCCCGTGGGAGGTGTCGAGGTGTCCGGCGACGGTCAGCCGGTGGCCGCCCTCGGTGTCGAGGCGGTGTTCGCCGCCGGGTGCGGCGGGGGTCCAGCGGGAGGAGTTGGCCGGGTCGCTCTGCTCGTGCCGGGTGAGGGCGCCGGTGACGACCTTCCGTGCCTCGTCCTGCCACAGCAGCAGGTTGGTGGGGGTGCTCCAGCCGCTCTGCCCGGCCGGCACTCCGGCCACGGACACCTCGATCCGGTGCGGACGGCCGTCGTTGAGGAGGGCGGCGTAGGGGGTGAGGTCGTAGGTGATGGGCTGGACGTCGAAGGCGCGGGGGCCGGGGGTGACGTACCAGAGGAAGGGGTTGGACCAGCCGCCGGTCCAGACGGTGGGGAAGGGCGCCGCGATGCCGGCGAGCTGTCCGTCCACGGAGACGCGGACCTCGCGGTAGGGGCCGTCGGCGGCCTTGCAGGAGTACGGGGCCGCGTCCGGGGTGGTCATGTACCAGTACTCCTCGCAGCCGCCGCCCGAGCCGGTGGCGTACACCTCGGCGAGGAGGCGCTCCGTGTTGCGCGGGGTGGTGACGGCGGGGGTGGTGAGGGGGAGCACCCGGTCGGGGGTGGCGGCGGGGCCGGTGCGGCCCTCGGCGGCGTAGAAGGTGAGGGTGACCTTGACGTCGATGATCCCGGTGTAGGTGTCGTTGACGACGTTGCCGATGAGCATCTCGACGGGCTGCGGGCGGGTGAGCGTGTCGCGGTAGCGGGTGACGTCCTTCTCGACCGACCAGGTGATGCCGTCGGGCGAGGGCTGCGGGGTGGAGGTGCGCAGGATCTCGACGCCGCCGAGGGAGAGGTGGCCGAGGCGGTCGTACTGGCGGCCCTTGACCTTGCCGTCGAGGCGGAGCACCACCGCGGCCCAGTGGTCGGCGCCACAGCCCGCGGGCGGGGTGTAACTGCCGCGGTACGGGGTGAAGTCGCGGAACTGGGCCTCCGCGAGGGTGACTTCGCAGGACCGGGTGCCGGGGCGGGCCACGGGCGGGGCGGGGGTGAGGGGGTCGTGCCAGTCGGTGCCGAACTCGGCGGGCGGTGAATCGCCTCCGGGGGCGGGTGCGGAGGCGGGTGCGGAGGCGGGTGCCGGTGCCGGTGCCGGTGCCGGTGCCGGTGCGGCAGCGTTCGCGGGTCCCGCGGTGCCGGCCAGGGCTGTCGCGGCGAGGGTCAGCGCGCCGAGCAGGCCCATGATCCTGTGTCGTGTCATGGGCCCGCAGTGAAACCGGCCCGCCCGGCGGGCGCCAGGGCCCGCGCGGTGGCCCTGGCCGGAAATCGCCGCTCGGCCCGGGCGGGTCAGGCGGGTCGGGCCGGTCGTGCGGGTCAGGCCGGGAGGACGACGACCCCGTCGGCGTCGGCGTGGACCGCGTCGCCGGGACGGAAGGTGGCGCCGCCGATCGTGACGGGCCCGTCGACCGTGCCGGCTCCGGTCTTGCCGCTCTTGCGGGGCACGGTGCCCAGCGCCATGACCCCGAGGTCGAGTCCGCCGAGGGCCACGCTGTCGCGGACCGCGCCGTTGATGATCAGGCCGGCCCAGCCGTTGCGCTGGGCCGCGCCGGCGATGAGGTCGCCGACGAGGGCGGTGCGCAGCGAGCCGCCGCCGTCCACGACGAGGACGGCGCCCTCGCCCGGTGAGTGGACGAGCTCGCGCAGCAGCGCGTTGTCCTCGTGGCAGACGAGGGTCCGCACGGGACCGGCGAACAGCGGGCGGCCGCCCAGGAGGCGGAACTGCGTCGCGCAGATGCCGAGTGCTTCGCCGTGCTCGTCGTAGAGGTCCGCCGTGGGGACCGGGGTGACGCTCATGTCGCTGGAACTTCCTCGCGGGCTCGTTCTGGGTACGCCGTTGCGGGCCGTGCGGGGCCGGGTACGACCTTGGCTAGGGGGTGTCTTGCCGATCAGGGCAAGGCACCCCCTAGCGTTTCAGGGCACGGTACCGCTTGAGGAGGGCGGTGATCTTCTCGGGATCCGCCTTGCCGTTCAGCTCGGCGAGGAGGTCGTCGGGGCAGAGCTCGTAGAGGTCGCCCCACCATCGGCCGCCCTTGGTCTTCCAGATGCGGTAGCCGCCCGGGACCCCTCGTGCCACGTACGCGCGTCGGCTCATGCCCCGTCCCTGCCCCGGCCGGTGCGTCCGGACACTCAGTCGCGGGAGTTGCCGAAGAGGATCCGGTAGCCGATCAGCAGGACCAGCGAGCCCGCGATGGCGGAGCCCCAGGTGGCGAGGTCGAAGAACTGGTTGTCGATCGGGCGGTCGAGGAACTTCGCCGAGAGCCAGCCGCCGATGAAGGCGCCGGCCACGCCGATCAGGGTGGTGCCGATCAGGCCGCCCGGGTCCCGGCCGGGCAGCAGGACCTTGGCGATGCCTCCGGCCAGCAGTCCCAGGATGATCCAGCCGATGATCCCCATGTCCATGCACTCCGTTTCGGTGTTCCGGTGGTTCACCCAGGAGGACGCGACCGGGGCCGAATCGGTTCTCCGGCGCTCGGCCCTCAGCGGTGGTGGGCGGGGGTGAGCGCGCCCAGCGGGACCGCGGGCGGGGGCGTGGCGGCCGGGGCGACGGCCGCGACGAAGGCCGGGGCGGAGGCCGGGACGGAGCTTGGGACGGGAGCCAGGGCCGGGGCCGGTACGGCAGCCGGGGCCGGTACGGACGCCGGGGCCGGGGCCGGGGCCGGTACGGACGCCGGCGCCGGGGCCGGTACCTGCGGCGTGCGGGTCAGGAGCAGGACCCCCCGCGCGGCGGCCAGGGCTCCCGCCGCGGCCAGCAGCGCTCCCGCCGCGCCGCCCTGGAGCCGTTCGCCGAGCAGGACCATGCCGATGGCGGCCGCGGCCAGCGGGTTGGCCAGGTTGACCACGGCCAGCGGGGCGCCGAGCCCGCCCCGGTAGGCCCGCTGCGACAGCAGCATCCCGCCGACGGCGAACACCACGACGAGCAGGGCCACGGCGACGACGCGGACGCTGAACAGGGATCCGCCGCGGCCGCCCGCGACGGCCACGGTCTGGGTCAGGGCCGAGGCGGCCGCGGAGGCCAGCCCGGAGGCCGTGGCGTGCCGCAGCCCGGAGCGCGGGTCCTTGACGGCGGTCAGCAGCAGGATCAGCGCGGCCGTGGTGCCGGAGACGGCGAGCGCCTCGGCGAGGGTGAGCGTGTCGTCGGGGGCCGGCCCGGAGGCCGGGAGCAGCAGCAGGCCCAGTCCGGCGACGGTGGCCAGGGTGCCCCGCCATTCGGTGGCCGCCACCCGGCGGCCGGCTCCGCGCGCCCCCAGCGGGACCGCGGCCACCAGGGTCAGCGCGCCGAGCGGCTGGACGAGCGTGAGCGGTCCGTAGCGCAGGGCCGCGGCGTGCAGCAGGGCCGCGGCGGCGTTCAGACCGGCCGACCACCACCAGGCGCCGTTGCCGAGCAGGGCCCGGGCGCTGCGGGCGGCCCCGGCGCGGGCGAGCCGCTCCTGGGCCACGGCGGCGGCCGCGTAGGCCACGGCGGAGGCGAGGCAGAGGCCGACGGCGAGGGCGGTGGCGTTCACCGCTCGGCTCCGACGGGCACGGGCGCGGCGCGGCGCGGACCCGGCAGTCCTCGTACGGGGGCCGCGGCGGCGCCCCGGCGCGGGATCAGCAGCAGGGCCGCCCCGAGGAGCAGGGTCGCCACGATCGCGTCGAGCCAGTAGTGGTTGGCGGTGCCGACGACCACGAACAGGGTCAGCGCGGGGTGCAGCAGCCACAGGGCGCGCCATCTGCCGGAGGTGGCGGCGATCATGCCGATCGCGAGCATCAGCGCCCAGCCGAAGTGCAGGGAGGGCATCGCCGCGAACTGGTTGGCCATGGTGTCGGTGGCCGGGGCGGCCCCGTACACGCTGGGTCCGTAGACCTGTCCGGTGTCGACCAGGTGCGCGGCCCCGAGCATCCGCGGGGGCGCGAGCGGGAAGGCGAGGTGCAGGGCGAGGGCGGCTCCGGTGAGGACCGCGAGGACGCGGCGGGCCCAGAGGTAGTGGTCGGGCCTGCGCAGGTAGAGCCAGATCAGGAAGAGCGCGGTGGCCGGGAAGTGGACGGCCGCGTAGTAGGTGTTCGCGGTGTGGACGAGGGTGTCGCCGTGCAGCAGCAGGCGCTGTACCGCTCCCTCGCCGGGAAGGTGCAGGGCGCGCTCGGCGTCCCAGATCCGGGCGGCGTTGCGGAAGGCCTCCTCGGTGCGTCCGGTCGAGAGCATCCGGCCCGCCTTGTAGACGGTGAACAGCCCCGCGACGAGCAGCAGCTCGCGTATGAGGCGGCGGCGCGCGGCCTTCCGGCCTGCCGCCGCCCCGGCGGGTGTGGTGTGGGAGCTCATCCCCCGGTCCCTCTTCCTGTTGCGCACGGATCGAAACGATCGACACGCCAGTGTATCGATACATCTGCGTATCGATACGACGGTGTACCGATACGCTCGCGTTCCGGTACACTCGCAGTGGAACCTGCCGCCGAGGCGCCCCCTAGGAGAGCCGCACCCCATGACGTCGACGCCGAGCACCGCGCGCCGCTCCAAGATCACTCCGGAGCGGGAGCAGGAGTTCTTCGACGCCGTCTTGGAGCAGCTGCGCGAACACGGCTACGAGGCCCTGACCATGGAGGGCGTCGCCGCGCGGGCCAGCTGCGGCAAGTCCACGCTCTACCGGCAGTGGAAGACCAAGCCCCAGCTCGTCGCCGCGGCGCTCCGCGCGAACCGGCAGGGCACGCTCGTCGCGGTGGACACCGGGACGCTGGCGGGCGACCTGCGCGAGGCGGCCCGGATCGCGGCCTGCACCTCGGGGCGCGACACCCGGCTCATGCAGGCGCTCGGGCACGCTGTGCTCAGCGACGGTGAGCTCCAGGCCGCGCTGCGCGAGGCGCTGGTCGAGCCGGAGCTGGCCGCCTTCGCGGTGATGGTGGAACGGGCGGTGGCGCGCGGCGAGATCACCGCGGACCACCCGGCCGTGGAGTTCCTGCCCGCGCAGCTGATGGGCGTGCTGCGCATCCGGCCGGTGCTCGAAGGGCGCGACGCGGACGCGGGCTACCTGCTCCGGTTCGTCGACGCGGTCATGCTCCCCTCCCTGGGCCTCACACCGCCCGGAACCCCCGGCCCCGCCGGGGCCCCCTGAACCGGCGGGCCGCCGTCCCGATGACCGGACGGTGACCTGCCCGCGCTGCCTCGTGGGGACGGCGGCAGCGCGTCATCCGGACCGGGCGGCGGTCACTCACCCGAAGAGTGGCCGCCGTCCGATCCGTGTGGTCCTCGCGTGTGCGCGACCCGCCGTCAGCGCACGGCGCCCATGGTGCGGGTGAACTCCTCCGGGCCGGCCTCGAAGCCCCGCAGCCGGGCGTCGAGCGACCAGGCTCCCGAGTCGTCGCGGGTGAACTCGGCGACCGTCGCCGCGGTGGCGGACGGGACCGAGCCGAAGTCGCCCTGGGCGAGGTCGGTATAGCCCTCGCGGATGCGCAGGCCCGTCCCGGCGATGTCGGCGAACGTCGCGGCGGCCCCGTCGGCGGCGGTGTCCTGGATGATCACCCCGACCACCACGCGCCGCAGGTCCGGTGCCATCCGGCCGAGTTCGAGGGTCATCACCTCGTCGAAGCCGAAGCCCTGGCCCGTGTGGCTGTCCCGGTTCAGGGTGATGGTGCCGTCCGGCGAGCGGCTGCCGAAGTGGACCAGGTGCACGGGCACCCCGTGGAGGTCCGCGGCGCCGTACACCGCCGCGACGATGTCGAGGTCGTGCGCGGGCGTCCCGGCGGGGCTGGGGTCCCACCGCAGCCCGACCTCGACCTTGGCCAGTCCCTTGCGTACACCAGTCACCGAACTCCCCCTTCGCTTACGGGTATTGCCCGGCCATGCTCCCACGTGTCCCCCACCGCGGTCCGAACGACCGTACGTTCCCGGCCAGTGCGCTCACGTGGCGAGGTCGACGCGTACGGTCTCCACCCAGGGCGGGGGCTCGGGCGGGTCCTGCCCCACGAGGGCGGCGATCAGCCGGCAGGACGGCGTCTCGTCCGGCCATGCCGTGTACCCGTCGGTGAGCACGACCACGATGTTCGGCCGGTCCGGCAGGGCCAGCGCATGGCCGCGGCCACGATCCTTACCGACTCGGGGAGTTCGAGGCTGCCGACCCGGCGCTCCAGGACCACGCGCAGCAGGGCGGCCTGCACGGCGGGCGGCGCGGAGGACAACTCGTCGAAGAAGAGCAGGCCGTGGCCGGTGCGGGCGAGGCGCACCGCCCAGTCCGGCGGGGCCATGGGGACACCGGTGGTGGCGGGGTCCTCGCCGACGATGGGCAGCCCCGCGAAGTCGGAGGGCTCGTGGACGCTGGCGATGACGGTCTCCAGCCGTACGCCGAGCGCGGTGGCGAGCTGCCGCATGCCGGCGGACTTGCCAATGCCGGGCTCACCCCACAGCAGGACGGGCTGATTGGCCGTCACGGCCAATGCCAGTGCTTCGAGTTGGGGGTTGGTCGCGGGTTCGGAGCGGGTGGCGCTCAGCCGCCGGCCCAGGGCGTCGGCGGCGGCCAGGGCCCGGGCGGGCTGGGGCGGGGCACTCATGCGTCGTCGTCCTCGCGTTCGCGTTCGTGTTCGTGCTCGTGTGCTTCTTCGTCTTCGGCTTCGTCTTCGCCGCGGTGGGCCATGTGCTCGTCGAACCAGTCGGCGCCGATGCCGGGGTACTCCGCGTCGACGCGCTTCCTCAGGAAGGCGAGGTCGGTGCGCCGGTAGCGGCGGATCTCCTGGGACAGCGACAGTTCCGTCTCGTCGATGACGTCGATGCGCGAGCCGGCCGCCAGCAGGGCCCTGACCAGGTCCGGCGAACCGCCCCGGTGCACGGCGGAGAACAGCGCAGTGCGCTCCTGCTTGTCCCGGGCCTCCAGGTCGAGCCCGGCCGCGAGCAGCCGCGGCAGCAGCACCTCGTGGTCGAGCAGGGGGAGTTCGTGCAGCAGTCCGCGTCCTCGGGCGTCCCTGATCCGGGGGTCCACGCCCGCGTCCAGCAGGGCCGTCACCCCGGGGGTGTCCCCGTGCTGGACGCGCAGGAAGAACTCGCGCCGCTGCGCGCGCAGGGCGCGCGGCAGCCGGCCCTCGCCCGTGGTCCAGGTCTGCTGCACGGCGAAGCACCCGGAGACCTTGCCGCCGAACGCCCGCATGGCGCGCTCGCGTTGCTGCTCCTCGGGGGTGTGCGGCACGTCGAGTACGCCGCCTCGTGAGCGCACCTCGTGCCACCCGCCGCGGCATCGCACGCGCACCGGCCGGCCCGTGTCGGGGCCGGGCGGGCCGACGACCGGTCCGGCCTCGGGGAACAGCGCGGCGGACACCAGCGGGTGGAGCTCGCCGGGGGTGATCCGGCCGGTCCCCACCAGTTCCAGGTCGGGCAGCCGCTGCCAGGTGTACCGCGGCAGTTCGGGGACGGTGCGGGCCTCGGCCTGGCCGATGAAGCGGGCCCGCAGCCGGTCGGTGCCCGCCGGCTCCAGCAGGAGGGTGGAGCGCCAGCCGAAGGCGACGCGGAACCGCTCGCCGACGCCGGCCGCCATGAGCCGCCTCGTCTCCGGCACCAGCCGGGAGAGTGCGATCGGGGGGTGCGCGAACAGCGCCTGCGGGTCGACCGGGCGCTCGTGGCGCAGCGGGGCGGGCACGGTCAGGTCGCGCTCGATGCCCGCCGCCGCGTAGGCCGCATCCATGTCCCCGTCGGCCTGGAGCCGGCGGATCAGGGCGGCGGGGCCGGTCCGTGCGCCGAAGCGCGCGCCCAGCTCGGCCGCGCACCGGGCGTCCCAGAACGGGCGGGCGGCGGCCCAGCTCTCGGGGCGGAAGCCGCCTCCCCCGTACGGATTCCACTTCACGGGCGGGACGGGCGCGCAGTGCAGCCGCAGCCGCTGCGGGCCTTCGATCATCGTGGGCGTGGTGACGGACAGGGACGGGCCGCCGGCGCCGCCGTACGAGGCGAGCACGATCCGCAGGTCCGGCTCGATGGTCGTGCGCCCGCCCAGGGCCCGCGGCAGGTGCCAGCGCAGCAGGTCCGGGGCGAAGTGGCGCAGGTCGTCCGCGACGGCCTCGGCGACGGCCGCGCCGTGCCGGGCCTCGATCCCGGGGAGTTCGACGCGATGTCCACGGCCGCGGCGGCGCAGGCCGCCCGCCAGTCACCGGCGAGCCGGTGCGCGGTGGCCTGCTCGATCATCCAGGCGGGGACGGCGTAACGGCGGATCCGCTGCCAGGCCGGACCGTCCTCGGGCGGGAAGGCATCGGGCTGCCGGATCACCGGTACACGCTGCCGATGGCGCGCACGTCCGGGTGGGAGGCCCGGGCGGGGCGGAGCCGTGCGCCGAAGGAGCGCTTCACGCGGCGGGGCAGGCCGGGGCCCAGGCCGACGTACTCCAGGGGGCTGTCGGCGGACACCGCCGCGAGCAGGCTCTTCGCACCGCGCCCGGTGAGGCCGGTGTGGCGCAGCTCCAGGCGGCGCAGGGGGCTGCCGGGCAGGGCCGCGGCCAGGGCGTACGCCCCTTCGTCGCCGGGGTGGTTGCCGGGGGCTCCGAGGCTCCGCTCGGACAGGGTCCGTCCGAGGTCGAGGCCTTCGATGCCGCCGAGGGAGGCGGCCAGGGAACGCACTCCGGCGGCGCCGATGCCGTTGCCGCCGAGCCCGAGGCGGACCGGGTGCGCCGAGCCGGCCGCGGCGGTGGCGAGGGCCGCGGCGCCTTGGTCGCCGAGGTGGTTGGCCGGGACGTACAGCTCGCGCACCCCGGCCTCCCGGATCAGGGCGGCCAGCAGCGGGGCGTCGTCGGCGCCGAGGCCGTTGCCGCCGAGGAAGAGCCGTTCCAGGGGCTGCTCGCGCTCCAGCAGGGCGTCGAGCAGGAGGCGTACGCCCTCGGCGCCGATCCCCGTGTTGACCAGGTCGAGGGTGCGCAGGGCGGTGTTGCGGCGCAGCAGCGCCGCGAGGGCGCGGGCGCCGTCCGCGAAGAGCGGGTTGCGCTTGAGCCACAGGGCGCGGACGGTGCTGTCGTCGGCGAGTGCTCCGGCGAGGGCGCCCACCCCGGCGGGGCCGATCCGGTTGCAGCCGAGGTAGAGGGTGTGCAGCCCGTGGCCGCCGGTGAGGGTCCCGGCCAGGGTGCGGGCGCCGGTGTCGCCGATGGCGTTGGTGCCGAGCAGCAGGTGGGCGGCGTGCGCGGAGGCGGCCGCGGCCGGCAGCAGCCGGCCGGCGCCGGCCGGGCCGAGCCCCTGCTTGCAGAGGTCGGCGCGGCCGTCGGCGCGCAGGGTGCCGAGCGGGAAGGTCTCGTCGGTTTCGACGGGCCGGTCGGCGGCGAGCCGGGCGAGCAGCGGGTCGAGCGCCGCCGGGTCGGCCGGCGGCAGGTCGGGGTGCTCGATCGCGGGGCACCGTACGGGTGTCGGCTGGGTCATCACCACTCCACCGGTTCCTGCGCCGGTGCCCGGCGACGATCGCGTATCCATCGGGTGTGCATCACGCAGACGCAAGACCGGTCGGATTCGAACCGACGTCCTCCAGCTCGATGCGTGGGCGCGACGACCTCTGCGCTACGGCCTTGCTGCGGACGATCATACCGATCCGGCAGCCGGAAACCGATCACCAGTTTGGGGGTGCGGTCCCCGACTGCCCCGGTACGTCTACCAGTTGCCGTCCTGTACGGGTTTGCCCGGCCTGGGGGCGTTTCCAAGTGGCTTGACCTGTCCCGGGACCGGCTCAGCCCACGGGGCGTGGTCGTCCCCGAGCCACTCCCCCACCGGCTTGACCCCGGTCAGGGGCTCGGCGGGCGCGAGGTCGGCGCCGGACTCGTCGTAATAGTCGAACCAGGGCAGCGCGGCCTGGGTGTAGGCGGCCCGGTCGACCGGCGAGGGCGGTGCGTCCTCGCCGGTGATCCGGCGCCACGCGGGCGGGGTCACCAGGTGGACGAAGACCCGCGCCGCCGGCTCCGGCGCCCAGGCGGAGAGCGGCCGGTCGTCGCGGTAGACCTCCTGGCGCATCGAGCCGCCGACGCCGAGCCCCATGGCCGGGGCCGCGGGCGCCGCGCCCCGGGGTGCGGGCGAACCCGGCGGGGGCATCGCGCCGGGCGGCGGCGCCGCCATCGGCATGGGCACGGCCCCGCCGTAGCCGGCGAAGCCGCCGGGGGCGGCCGGTCCGGCTCCGGGCCGGGGCACCGCCCTGCGGGCCTCCCGCTGCGCGCGCCGCCACTCGGCCAGCGCCTGCTCCCCGAGCGGGAACGCCTGGAGCTGCACCCCGCCGGTGGTCTCCTCGCCGGTGACCTGACCCTCGACGGTGGCGCCGAGGCCCAGCGGCACGGCGACGAACTGGCGCACCGTCCCGTCGCCCGAGTTGATCCCGTCCAGCCACGGCTGACGGGGCAGCACCACGTAGTTCTGCGGGTCACGGGCCAGCCCGCCCGTCCAGCGCTCCCCCGACACCGCGCACACCTTACCGACCCCGACCTGGAGGGCGGCGGGCTCGGCGCTGCGGCCGAAGCTCAGCCACATCGCCTCGCGCAGGTACACCGGCAGCATCACGCCGCCCTTCGCCAGCCACTCCGGCGGCGCCGTGTCCGGGTAGTCCTCGACCCGCCGCAGCGGGAACTCCCCCAGCCCCGGCGGGAGTGCGTGCGTACCCGATTCGGGCAGCCGCAGGGTCCGGATGAAGCGGATCTGCACCCCTTCGCCCAGAAGCAGCGCATTGCCGTCGACCCGTACCGATCCTGTCCCCATGCCCGCCCTTTCTCCCGCCCCGGTTCGGGCGCACCACAGGTTCTGCGGCCGAACCGGATCGTTATCCTCAAGTTTTGCTCAGATGTAGTGACGCTGCGTCCGTCGCCTTCCTAGCTTCCTCGTACACGTGTGTTGACGTCCCCCCACGTCCCCGCGGTTCCACGCGCCCCAGCGACCCTGACGGCCGTCCCGCGTTATTCGAGGAAAGAGTGCAGCAATGAAGGTTCCCCAGGCCGGCGCGGTCGCCGCGGTGATCGCCCTCGCCCTGACCACCTCCGGCTGCGGCGGTGACGACAAGGCCACGGGGACCCTCTCCATCGGCATCAAGTTCGACCAGCCGGGCATCGGCATGCGCGAGCCCGGCGGGACCTTCTCCGGCTTCGACGTGGACGTGGCCACCTACGTGGCCAAGGAGCTCGGCTACACCCCGGACCGGATCGAGTTCAAGCAGGTCTACAGCAACGACCGCGAACTGCTGCTCCAGTACAACGAGGTGGACTTCGTCGCCGCGAGCTACTCGATCAACGACAAGCGCAAGGAGAAGGTCGACTTCGCCGGGCCGTACTTCGTGGCCCACCAGGACCTGCTGGTCCGCGCCGCCGACACCTCCATCACCAAGGCGGAGGACCTCAACAACAAGCGGCTCTGCTCGGTGACCGGCTCCACCTCGGCCGAGAACATCAGGAAGGGGCTCGCCCCCAAGGCGAGCGTCCTGGAGCTCCCCGGGTACTCCGAGTGCCTCGTCGCCCTCGCGGACAACCTCGTCGATGCCATGACCACGGACAACTCCATCCTGGCCGGGTACGCGGCCAGGAAGGGCAACGAGGGCAAGTTCAAGCTCACGGGCCAGAACCTGAGCAACGAGAACTACGGCATCGGCGTCAAGAAGGGCGACAAGGAGCTCCAGGGCAAGATCAACGCCGCTCTGAAGAAGATGGTCGAGGACGGCTCGTGGGAAGCGGCCGTGAAGAAGAACTTCGGCCCCGACTACAAGTACGAGCCCGCCCCGCCGATCACAGCGGGCAGCTGACGATCGTCGAGGCGGTCGCCGGGTCCGACCAGTCGGCGTCGAAGCGGGCGTTGACCACGTAGAGCCGGTTCCCGTGCACGGCCGCCGTCGTCGGCTCGTCGAAGCGCGGGTCGGTGATCTGCCGGACGAAGCGGGCCCGGCGGCCGTCCCCGCTCAACGTGAACACGTCGACGGCGTAACTCCAGTTGCGTACGACGTACAGCGTGCGGCCGTGCACCACCAGCCCGTCGCCGTTGGCCACCGAGCCGCCGTCCAGGACGGTCCGGGTGGCGGAGCCGGTCCGGGGGTCGACGCGGAAGAGCGACTGGACGGCGCCGTACACCACCAGCAGGGCCCGGCCGTCGGGGGTCCGCTCGATGCCGTTGGCCCCCCAGTGCGCGCCGCCGGGCGGGACCGGGACCCATTCCCCGCCGAGCGCGAGGGTGCGCGGGGCCGCGCCCGGGCCGGTCAGCTCGCGTCCGGCGGGCAGGAAGTACAGCACGTCCTTGAAGGAGTCGGTGAACCACGCGCCCCCGCATCCGACGACGACGTCGTTGACGAAGGTGGCGCCGGTCGCGGCCCGGTGGGTGGCCAGCACGCGGCCGTCACCGGGGTGGACGACCCTGATCTCGCCGCTGCCGCCGCCCGCGACCAGGAGCCTTCCGTAGGTGTCGAGCTTGAGCCCGACCGAGGCCGGCCCCCGGCCCTCGGTGATGATCCGGCCGGCGCCGGTGGCCAGGTCGGCCCGGTACAGGGAGCCGTCGATCAGCGAGCCCGTGTAGGCGAGGCCCCGGGCGGAGACGGCGATGCCCTCGGGCTGGAAGCCGGGCGGGGTCGCGAGGGTCTCGGGCCGCGCGCCGGCGGACGCCGCGGCACCGAGCGGCCGGGCCGCGGCGGCGGGGGCCGGCGGACCCGCGAGCGCGGCGCCGCCGAGGACTGCGGCAGCGCCGATGAACCTGCGCCGGCCCAGGGGTTCGGTCCGTCCAGTCACAGTGGTGTCCTCTCGACTTCCGTGGCACGCGCGATGGTCGACCCTGCCACCTCAGCACACCGCCCCCGCCACGTCTGTCCCGGAACCGGCCAGTCCGGCCAGTCCGGCCCGGGCGGCCAGTCCGGCCCGGGCGGCCCGGGCGGCCCGGGCGGCCCGGGAAAACCGGTGGAGCCGCCTTCCGGTGCGCGGCTACGGTGCTCCCGCCCCTGTCGCCTCGTCCGAGGACGTGCCGTTGTACACCAAGTGAGACCCCCCGAGCGCTGATGCGTCGCGCGTCGCACCTGTGCGCCGCGCTGCTTTTTGCAGCTCACGGTCCTGGAGCGGACGAACGTGCGCTCCATCCGCCCCGGGCTCCTGGACCGGCTGCACGGCAACGATCCCGGCTTGGCGGCCGAGTTGCTCCAGGACCCGTCCGTGCTGCGCCGCAACCGCGTCGCCCTCGACTGGGACGGCGCCTGGCACCTCGACACCGGCGGATCCGACCGCCCGGACGGCGAGGCGTACGAGGTCTCGGTCCGCTTCGCGGCGCGGATCCCCATCCGGCCGGTGCGGCTGATCGCCGAAGGCTTCGGCCTCTCGCGGGCCGAGGTCGAAAGGCTGCTCACCGAGGGCAACCTGGTCTCGGCGGTCCGCCTGCGCGGCAGGCTCCGCGGCGACTTCACCTTCGTCCTCAAGCGCTGAGCCTCCCGGAACCGGGGCCCGTCCGGCACGATCCGCCGGACGGGCCCCGGCGCCGCGAGCGGTCAGGCCACCGGGGCCTTGCCGCGCAGCACCGTCAGGAACTCCCGCATCCAGCGCGAGTGGTCGGGCCAGGCCCTGGCCGACACGAGGGTGCCGTCGACCACGGTCTCGGAGTCCTCGAAGTCGGCCCCGGCCGACTTCATGTCCAGCTCCAGCGCCGGGTACGCGGTCACCCGGCGGCCCGTCAGCGCCCCGGCCGCGGCCGTGATCAGCGGGCCGTGGCAAATCTGGGCGATCGGCTTGTCCGCCTCGGCGAAGGCGGCCAGGATCCGCCGCACCTCGGGGTCGTTGCGCAGGTACTCCGGCGCGCGGCCGCCCGGGACGACCAGGGCGGCGTAGTCCTCGGTGACCACGTCGGCGAAGGCCAAGTCGGCCGGCCAGGTGTAGCCGGGCTTCTCGGTGTAGGTGTCGAAGCCGTCCTCGAAGTCGTGCACCACGAAGCGCAGCTTCTTCACCGACGGCGCCGCGATGTGGACCTCGTAGCCCTCCTCGCGCAGGCGCTGGTACGGGTACAGGACCTCCAGCGACTCGGCCGCGTCGCCGGTCACGATGAGGATCTTCACTGCCATGGGCTGCTCCAGAAGCACTGTTCACGGTCGGATGGGGCCCGTGGGGCCACCGCTACCCTGCCCGCCGCCCGCGGCCCGCACACCCGCCAAGGTCCGCGCTCCCGACACATGGTTTTCACCTGTACGGCACATGACAATGTGAGCCTCGCTCTGCCACCCGACACCCCGCCAATTCCCCGGGCGGGGACGGTGCTTGTGGAGAGGTATCCCCCACGCCATGAGAATCTCACGCCTGACTCCCTGGGCCGCCGGCCTCGCCGCCGCCGCCCTCTTCGCGATCCCGGCCGCCGCCTCCGCCGGCCAGCGGCAAGCGGCGGAACCCCGGCCGGCCGCGGCCGCCGCGGACGACTACTACGCCGCCGCCGAGGGCAAGACCGGCGCCGCCCTGAAGGCCGCCCTGCACGGCATCATCAAGAACCAGTCCAAGGTGAACTACGACGGCGTGTGGAACGCCCTCAAGGTGACGGACCAGGACCCGGCGAACCCCGACAACGTGATCCTGCTCTACTCAGGCCGCTCCCAGTCGAAGTCCACCAACGGCGGCGGGGCCAACGACTGGAACCGCGAGCACGTCTGGGCCAAGAGCCACGGCGACTTCGGCACCGCGACCGGCCCGGGCACCGACCTGCACCACCTGCGCCCCGAGGACGTCACCGTCAACAGCACCCGGGGCAACAAGGACTTCGACCGGGGCGGCAGCCCCGTCGGCGAGGCACCCGGCAGCCTCACCGACGCCGACTCCTTCGAGCCGCGCAACGCGGTCAAGGGCGACGTGGCCCGGATGCTCCTCTACATGGCCGTCCGCTACGAGGGCGGCGACGGCTTCGCGAACCTGGAGCTGAACGACCGGGTCGGCAACGGCTCCGCCCCCGCCCACGGCCGGATCAGCGTGCTGAAGCAGTGGCACCAGATGGACCCGCCGGACGCCTTCGAGCAGCGCCGCAACCAGATCATCTTCGATGTCTACCAGCACAACCGGAACCCGTTCATCGACCACCCGGAGTGGGTCGCCTCCATCTGGTGACCGCACCCGCTTCCGGAGCGGCCCCCCGAGCGGCCCCCCGAGCCGCCCTCACAGCGCCGGGTAGTCCGTGTACCCGCGGGCGTCCCCGCCGAAGAAGGTCGCGGGGTCCGGGGTGTTGTACGGGCCCTGCGTGCGCAGCCGCTCCGGGAGGTCGGGGTTGGCCAGGAAGAGGGCGCCGAAGGCGAGCAGGTCGGCGGTGCCGTCCTCGATCAGGGTGAGCGCCCGGTGGTCGGTGGGGCCCTCGGTCGCCGGGTTCAGCACGAGCGGGCCGGAGAACTGCTTGCGCAGGGCGAGGGTGGTCTCCCGGACCTCCGGGCCGTACTCCATGACGTGCAGGTAGGCGAGGCCGAGCCCGTCGATCTCCTTGACCAGGGCCTCGTAGACGGGCTGCGGGTCGGGCTCGGAGATGCCGTTGTACGGGTTGCCGGGCGAGACGCGCAGCGCGGTGCGCTCGGCGCCGATCGCGGCGGCGACCGCCTTGACCACCTCCACGGCGAAGCGGACGCGGTTCTCGGCCGTGCCGCCCCACTCGTCGGTGCGCAGGTTCGAGCCCGGGGCCAGGAACTGGTGGATCAGGTAGCCGTTGGCCCCGTGCAGCTCGACGCCGTCGAAGCCGGCCTCCACGGCGTTGCGGGCGGCCTCGGCGTAGTCGGCGATGGTCGCCCGCACCTCGGCGCCGGTCAGCTCGTGCGGGGTCACGTAGTCCTGGAGGCCGTCCGCGGTGAAGACCTGGCCCTCGGCGGCGACGGCGGAGGGCGCCACGGGGATGAGGCCGTCGGGCAGCAGGGACGGGTGGCCGATCCGGCCCGAGTGCATGATCTGCGCGAAGATCCGGCCGCCCGCGGCGTGCACCGAGTCGGTGACCCCGCGCCAGGCCGCGACCTGCTCGGCGGTGTGCAGGCCGGGGGTGAAGGGGTAGCCCTGCCCGACGGCGGAGGGCTGGATCCCCTCGCTGATGATCAGTCCGGCGGAGGCGCGCTGGGTGTAGTACTCGGCGACGAGGCCGGTGGCGATCCCGCCCTCGGCCGCCCGGCTCCGGGTCATGGGGGCCAGGGCGATGCGGTTGGGGAGGAGCCCGCCGGCGATGTGGACGGGTTCGAATGCGCTGGTCATATCTGCCTCACAGAGTTAATTGGTCGGCCAATGATTGGCTTCCGAGAGGCAGCGTACCCCATTACTTGGCCGACCAAGGTAAAATCTGGGAGGCGGGTAGGATTTCCAGCCCGAGACGAGAAGAGGACCGCCGCCATGACCGCGCAAGCAGCCGGGGAACCGCGTACCGAACCCGTCTGTCCGGTGCCCGGGGCGGTGCTGGACGGACCGGTCAGTCACGCCATCAGCCGCGTGGCCCGGCTCCACCGGATCGCCGCGGGCCGAGCCCTACGGGATCTGGGACTGCATCCGGGACAGGAGTTCCTGATGATGCACCTGTGGGACAGCGGGGCCGTGCGCCAGTCCGAGCTGATCAAGGCGGTCGGCCTCGACCCGTCGACGGTGACGAAGATGCTCCAGCGCCTCGAACAGGCCGGCCACGTCCGGCGCCGCCCCGACCCCGCCGACCGCCGCGCCTCCCTCGTCGAGGCGACGGAGACCAGCTGCGGGCTGCTCTTCGAGGTGCGCCGGGCCTGGGGCGAGCTGGAGCGCCAGACGCTGGCCGGCCTCGACGCGTCCGAGAGCGCCCAACTGACCCGCCTGCTGGGCAAGGTGGAGACCACGCTGTGCTCCGAGCTCGCCCGGAGCGGCGACGGGGACTGCGACACCGCCTGCTAGGCCGGAACCAGGGGCGAGGGGCCGACGGCCAGGGGCCAGGGCCCGTGCGACCGGGCGTGCTACGGCGGGTCCAGGCGGTTCGCCAGGTCCCGGAAACCGGACCACGGCACGGTCGGGGTGCGGGCGTCCCACACCTTCTGGGAGAGCGCGGCCAGCGGCAGCCGGATGCCGGCCGCCACCTGGTCCTGGGTCTGGGCGCCGGACAGGTCGGCCCAGACGGCGAGGCGCCCGCCCAGGATCTGGCCGGCGTACTGCGCCGGGACGGCGGTGCTGCCGCGCAGGACCAGCGGGGTCCACTGCTCGTAGATGCGCTGCCCGGTGGGGTAGGTGAACTGGTTGGGCTCGCCCAGCACGTAGTACAGGTACTCGTCGTTGAGGTTCACGAGCTTGCGGCCCTCGCGCAGGTACTCGAGCGGCGGGCGGGCGCCTATCTCCTTGCCGGTCCAGTACTCGACCTGGATGTCGTCGGCCGCCTTCGCGGTCCCTCCGGCGAAGAACCCGTCGTTCCACGCCTTCAGCGCCTTGCCCGACGGGCGCACGGTGTCCGCCCGGTCGTTGAGCCAGCCCGTGGCCAGGTCCTGAACCCGGGCGTTCGGCCCGTACCGCTCCCGCGCCGCGGTGGCGAGCTGCGGGAAGGAGGCCTCCGGGTCGCGGACCACCAGCGCCTGGTACTCGTCGGCGCCCAGGTGCCAGGCCCCGCCGGGGAACAACGGCTGGTATTCGCGGAGCAGTTCGTCGATGAGCTTCGCGGACGCGGGGTTGGATATGTCCACCGCTCCCTTCACCGCCCTGCCCTGCGCGTCGCGCAGCTGGAGGTCGGGGTGCGCGCGCAGCACCGCGCCGAGGTGTCCGGGCGAGTCGATCTCCGGGACGACGGTGATGTGCAGGCGGGCGGCGAGCGCGATGATGTCGCGCACCTGCGCCTTGGTGAGGTGCGGGGTGGAGACGATCTCGGGGTGGCTGTCGGACTCGATGCGGAAGGCCTGGTCGTCGGAGAAGTGCAGGCCGAGCTGGTTGAGTTTCAGGTCGGCCATCTCGCGCAGCCGGTCCTTTATCCAGTCGGGGGTGAAGTGCTTGCGCGCGATGTCGAGGTTGAGGCCGCGCTGCGGCTCGGCCGGGCCGTCGCGCACGGTGCCTTCGGGGGCCGAACCGGCGCTTTTCACGGCCTGCTTGAGGGTGCGCGTACCGTAGAAGACGCCCGCCTCGTCGGGGCCGGTGATACGGACCCGGCCGTCCTTGACGTCGAGGGTGTACGACTCGGCCGGGCCGGACCCCTTGGCGCCGAGGGCCAGGTGCACGTCGCCCGGGCCGGGCTCCGCCGATTCGGCGTACCCCATGCCCAGTTCACCGGCGAGCAGCCGGCCCTCGTCGGACAGGGCGGCCTTGTCGCCGGGAGCGACGACCACCCGGGCCTCGGGGGCGGGCTTCCAGCCGGGTCCCCGGGCCGGCACGTGCTCCCGTACGGCGGGGATGGTGCGCGGGGCGGTGGACAGGGCGTAGGACGGCGTCGGGGACGGGGCGGCCGCGGTGGGTTCCGGGGCGGGGGCCGCGGACCCGGCCGGAGGGCTCGCTCCGGGGGTCGGGGCGGCCGGGGCCGCCGGAGCACGGGCCTGGTCGGAGGCGGCCGTGCAGGCCGGGGTGGCAAAGGTGACCAGTGCGGCGACCGCGGCCGCCGCTATGGCGTGGCCTCTCACGTGAAACCTCGGCTTCCGGATCATGCGCCCGCGTCCCATGCGCCCGTGTCCCCCGTACCAACCTGGCACGGGGGACACGGGCGCGCGACCGGGAGGGCTCGGACCTGGGCGGTCACAGGGGCGGTCTCAGCCCGTGCGTCTCAGGACGGGGCGGTCTCAGACCAGGGCGTCGAGCGCGGCGGCGGCGAAGCCGTGGTCCTGCTCGGGGGCGCCGCCGCCGACGCCGAGGGCCCCGATCAGGCGGCCGTCGCGGTGCACGGGCAGCCCGCCGGCGATGAACAGCAGCGGACGGTCGAGGGCGGTGGGCAGGGTGTGGAAGGGGGCGCCGGGCTGGACGGCGGCGACCAGGTCGGCGGTGGGCGCGTCCAGCTGGAGCGCCGTGAAGGCCTTGCGGGTGCTGGTCTCGCCGGAGATCAGTACGGCGCGGTCGTCGCGGCGGAAGGCGAGCAGGTGGCCGCCCGCGTCGAGGACGGTGACGCTGACGGTGGCCCCGGCCGCTTCGGCGGCGGCCGTGGCGGCGGCGACGAGCAGCTCGGCGTCCTCGGTGGTCAGCGGGGCGACGGCGGTGCGGGTGGGGCCGGACATGCGGGTTTCTCCTTGCGAGGGGGTCGTGCGGGGAACGGGGGCGGATCAGTGGTGGGCGGGTACGGCGGCGGCCGCCTCGGCGGGGGCCGCGCCGGCGGCGACCCGGCCGCCGGCCGCGCCGCCCGCCGTACGGCGCTCCAGGGCGCCGGACACCAGGGCGAGCACCAGGGCGGAGGCGGCCAGCGCCGCGCCGACCCAGTTCGGGGCGGTCCAGCCGAGGCCGGCGGCGATCACGAGGCCGCCGAGCCAGGCGGCCAGGGCGTTGCCCAGGTTGAAGGCGCCGATGTTGACGGCCGAGGCCAGGGTCGGAGCGCCCGCGGCCTGGTCGAGGACCCGCTTCTGGAGCGGGGGCACGGTCGCGAAGCCGAGGGCGCCGATGAGCACCACGGTGACGGCGGCGCCCGCCTTGGTGTGGGCGGTGAGCGTGAAGACGGCCAGGGTGACGGCGAGCGCGCCCAGGGAGACGTACAGCATCGGCATCAGCGCACGGTCGGCGTACCGGCCGCCGATGAGGTTGCCCGCGACCATGCCCAGGCCGAAGAGGACGAGGAGCCAGGTGACGGAGGAGTCGGCGAAGCCCGCCACGTTGGTCATCATCGGGGTGATGTAGGTGATCGCGGCGAACACTCCGCCGAAGCCGAGCACGGTCATCGCCATCGCCAGCAGCACCTGCACGTTGCGGAAGGCGGCCAGCTCGCTGCGGATCCGTACGCCGCCTTCGGGCCGGGGCAGTTCGGGGACCAGGCGGGCGATGCCGAGCAGGCCGAGGACGCCGAGCCCGGCGACGATCAGGAAGGTGACGCGCCAGCCGAGGGTCTGGCCGACGAAGGTGCCGAGCGGGACTCCCACCACGTTGGCCACCGTCAGGCCGGTGAACATCATGGCGATGGCTCCGGCCTTCTTCTCGGGGGCGACGAGTTCTGCGGCGACGACCGCGCCGATGCCGAAGAAGGCTCCGTGGGCGAGCGAGGCGACGACACGGCCGGCGAGCATGATCCCGAAGGCGGGGGCGAGCGCGGACAGCACGTTGCCCACGATGAACAGGCCCATGAGCAGCATCAGCATCCGCTTGCGGGGGATGCGGGTGCCGAGCACGGTCATCAGCGGTGCGCCGAGGACCACGCCGAGGGCGTAGCCGGTGACCAGGAAGCCCGCGGTGGGGATCGAGACGCCGTAGTCGTCGGCGACCTCGGGCAGCAGGCCCATGATCACGAACTCGGTGGTGCCGATCCCGAAGGCCCCGATGGCGAGGGCGAGGAGGGCGAGAGGCATGAGGGAGGTGTCCTTCGGCGGGAGGGGGGTGTGGTGCGGGGGGAGGGGGGTGTGGTGCGGGGGTGGCGGGCGGCCACCGGGGGCGACACGTTGCGGTCGCCGCTTACACGCGTACACATTAATTGCAGACGCGGGATATTTGCAAGCGCGGGCTATTGCGCGTGTGACCTATCCTGGTGGTCACACGCGGTACCCGCTTCGAAGGAGGAGCCCATGACGGCCACGGACAGCGCGCTCACCGCCCTCTCCCAGGGCTGGTGCGCCCTCTCCCTGCTGCACGGGCGGATCGAGTCGCACATCGAACGCGCCCTCCAGGCCGGCCACGGCCTCAGCGTGCGCGAGTTCTCGCTGCTCGACGTCCTGAGCCGGCAGCACAACGGTCCGGGCGGGCACCTGCGCATGCACCAGGTCGCCGACTCGGTGCTGCTCAGCCAGAGCGCGACCACCCGCCTGGTCAGCCGTCTCGAGGACCGCGGTCTGCTGAGCCGCTACCTCTGCGACACCGACCGGCGCGGCATCTACACCGACGTGAGCGAGTCGGGCCTGGCCCTGCTGGCAGCCGCCCGGCCGACGAACGACACCGCCCTGCGCGAGGCGCTGGACGAGGCGGCGCGCAATCCGCAGCTGGCCCCGCTGGTCGCGGTGGTGGAGAACACCCGGTCCTAGACCGCCTGTTGGATCCTGCCCTGGCGCCGTGACCGGGAGGGTTCACCGGCCACGGCACACGGGACTCGCCCCCGGCCCGCCCCGGCTACGGCCGCGTGGGGCTCGGGGACACCGAGGACGGCACCGGGCGGGAGGGCGTGGGCTGGGTCGCCGAGGGGGTCGCGGACTTCGACGGCGGGAGCGGGCCCCCCGCCGGCCTCGACGGCCCGCTCTTCGCCGGATCCGGCACCTCGGAGGGCGAGGCGCTCGGGTCCGGGCCCGGCTCGGAGCCCGCCCCCGGGCTCACGGACGGGGCCGGCGACGAAGGCGTCGGCGTCGGCGTCGGCGGCCCGATCTCGGGCGGGGCGGCGGGCGGCACCGGACGGACCGGCGCGGGGTCCGGGGCCAGCACCAGGTAGCCGACCACGGCCGCCGCCGCGGCGGCCAGCCCGGCCAGCGGCAGGCCGAGCCGGCGCAGCCGCAGCGCCGGGAACCGGCGTACGTGCGGCCCCGGCGGATCGGCGGGGCGCAGTTCGCGGACCGTGATCCCGGCCGCGCGGGCGTCCAGGGCCGCGCGCAGCCTGCCCTCGACGCGGCGTTCGAGGGAGCGTTCGCCGTACGTCATACCCGTCCCTCCAGAATCCGTTCCAGTGCGTCCAGGGCCCTGCTCGCGTTCGACTTCACCGCTCCCCGGCTGATCCCGAGGGTGCTCGCGATCTCCGCCTCGCTGAGGTCCGCCCAGTACCGCAGCACCAGCACCTGGCGGCGGCGCGGGGTCAGCCGGCCGAGGGCGGAGAGCACTTCTCGGTGTGCCTCGTCCAGGACCACGTGCGTCTCCGCGGACGGTACGTCGGCCGGTGAGGGCGGGGTCCAGGCCCGGGCCGTACGCCGTCGGCGCAGCACCGAGCGCGAGGTGTTGACCACGGCCGTGCGCAGGTAGCCCAGGGCGTTGTCCACTTCGGCGATGTGCTCGCCGTGGCGGCGGTACAGCGCCGTGAAGGCGTCCTGGACCACGTCCTCGGCGGTGGCCAGGTCGTCGACGAGGAGCACCGCCAGCCGGACCATGCGCAGCCGGTGCGCGTGGTAGAGCGCGGTGACGGTGGGCGGCGCGTCTCCCGGACCGCCCGCGGTGCCGTCCCCGTACGGGCTGCCGTACCGGCCCTCGTACGGAAGCCCGTACGGCCGGGGCTCGGCCGCCGGGGCGGAGCGGTCGCGGCGCAGCAACGACCACAGGCCCTGCCACGCCCGGGCGAAACCGGGCGTGAGGGGGCCGACGGGTGGTGCGAGGTGGAGCACAGGATTCCTCAGCCGTTGGCGCGGCGCCGCACGGCGTACAGGGTCCCGGCGCCGGCGGCGATGAGGACGGTGGCCCCGGCCCCCAGTGCGGCGGTGGTCGCGGAGGAGCCAGTATGGGCCAGCTCGGCACCGGCGGGCGAAGCAGCGGGCTGCGGGGCTTCGCTCGGGACCGGGCCGGTGCCGGCGTTCGGGGCCTTGCTCGGGGCGGCGCTCGGAGCCGCGCTCGGCCGCTCGCTGCCGGGCACGCTGACGGACGGGGTCGGCAGTGCGCCGGTGGCGGGCGTCTTCGGCGCGGCGCTGGGCGACGCACTGGACGCGGGCGCGGGCGTGGCCGGGGCGGAGCCACCCGCGGCGGCGGCCGCCGGGCCGGCGAGGGCGACGACCGCCCCCGCGGCGGCCGCGGTGACGGCCGCCCGGCGGAGGCTGCGGGGGACGCGCTTCAGGTTCATCACGGTGGTTCTCCACGATCGGGTCGGGGTCGGGGCGCGGAACCGCACCCTTCACCCCCGCACGACGCGCGACCCCGCGGGAGGTTGCCGCCTTCGGCCGAGAATTCTTCGCAGGGCCGTGCCCAGCACCTCGACCCCCTCCTCGATCTCGCCCGCCGAGCCCGCCGCGTAGCCCAGGATCAGGCCGGGCGGGCCCGGGGCGAGGCGGTGCCAGGACAGCGGGTGGGTCTTGACCCCGAGCTCCAGGGCCGCCGAGGCAAGGGCGGTGTCCTCGAAGCCGGCGCCGTCGAAGGTGACCATCAGGTGCAGCCCCGCGGCCGCGCCGTGCACCCGGGCCCCCGGCAGCCGGTCCGCGACGGCCCGGAGCATGGCGTCGCGGCGCCGGCGGTGGCGGCGCCGGACGAACCGCAGGTGCCGCTCCAGCTCCCCCGAGTCCATCAGCCGGGCCAGGACCAGCTGGGCGAGGACCGGATTGCCCAGGTCGGCGTACCGCTTGGCGGCGGTCACGGCCTCGCTCAGGCGCGGCGGGACCAGGAGCCAGCCCAGGCGCAGGGCCGGGGCCAGGAGCTTCGACACGCTCCCGGCGTAGCAGACGCCCTCCGGCAGCAGGGCGCGCAGGGCGGGGACGGGGGCGCGGTCGTAGCGGTGCTCGGCGTCGTAGTCGTCCTCGATCACCAGTCCCCCGCCGGCCGCCCAGCCGAGCAGCTCCCGGCGGCGCTCGCCGTCGAGCACGACCCCGGTCGGGAACTGGTGGGCCGGGGTGAGCAGCACGGCCCCGGCGCCGCTCGCCTCGAGCGCGGCCACGTCCAGCCCCAGCTCGTCCACCCGTACGGGAACCGTCTCCAGCCGCCCGTACTCCAGCTGCTGGCGGGCCCCGAGGGAGCCCGGGTCCTCCACCGCGATGCGGTGCACCCCGCTCTCCCGCAGGACCTGCGCCAGCAGGCCCAGCGCCTGGGCGACTCCGGCGACGATCACCACCTCGTCGGGGTCGGCGCGGATCCCCCGGTTGCGGGCCAGCCAGCCGACGACGGCCGCGCGCAGCGCGGGCGCGCCCTGCGGGTTGCCGTAGCCGAAGTCGGCCGGGGTGAGGCCGGCGAGGACCCGGCGCTCGGCCTGGAGCCAGGCGGTACGGGGGAAGGCCGTCAGGTCGGGGACCCCGGGCGAGAGGTCGATCCGGCAGGGCACGGCCCGCAGGGCGTCGACGAGTCCGCCGCGCGCGGGGGCGGCGGCGGGCTCGGCCACCGGCGGCGGGGCGGCGACGACGACCGTGCCGCTGCGGCCGCGGCCGGAGACCTGGCCGGTCTCCGCGAGCCGCTGGTACGCCTCGGTGACCAGCCCGCGGGAGACGCGGAGCTCGGCGGCGAGCACCCGGCTGGCCGGGAGCCGGCTGCCGACGGGCAGGGTGCCGTCGGCGATGGCGGCGCGCAGCCGGCCCGCCAGCCAGTCGGTGCGGCCGCCGGGCGGGGCCTGGCCGATGTCCAGCTGGAGGAAGTCCGAGCCGCTTTTGGACCCCTGGTTCGCGTCTTCATTGGACCTGCTCACCGGACCATTGTGCCGCGAGGCTGGAGGACATGAAGAGCATGAAAGCCACCAGCCCGGTGAATGGCCCGAAATCCGCTCAATCCAAGCAGGCCGCGCAGGCCGCGCGTTCGCCCTCGCTCGCCTTCCGGGACCTGGCGCCCGGTATCGCCGGGATGGTGCTGGTGGGCAGCAGCGTCACCGTCTCCCGCTCCCTCGTCGACGCCCCGCTGTTCGCCGTCCAGGCCGTGCGGTACACGGCCGCCGCCCTGCTGCTGCTCGCCCTGGCCCGGGCCGCCCGGGTGCCGCTGCTGCGGCCGCGCGGCCGTGAGTGGCTGTGGCTGGCCGGGGTCGCGGCGACCGGGCTGGTGCTGTTCAACGTGGCCGTCGTACGCGGGGTCGCGCACGCCGAACCGGCCGTCATCGCCGTCGCGGTGGCCTCCGTACCGATCCTGCTGGGGCTGATCGGCCCGTTCCTGGAGGGCCGGCGGCCCAGCCGCCAGGTGCTGCTGGCGGCGCCCGTGGTGGTGGCCGGGGCCGTGCTGGTGGAGGGGACGGGCCGGACGGACGCCGCCGGGGTGGCCTGGGCGGCCCTCGCGCTGGGCTGCGAGGCCGGGTTCACCCTGCTCGCCGTGCCGGTGCTGCGCCGGCACGGCCCGTGGGGGGTGTCCGTACACGCCGTGTGGATGGGGGCGGTGATGCTGGCGGGGCTCGCGGTGTGCTTCGAGCGCCCCGCCGACCTGCTGGAACAGGGCGCGGCCCAGTGGGCGGCCGCCGCGTACCTCGCCGTGCTGGTGACGGCGGTGGCGTTCCTGCTCTGGTACCGGACGGTGGCCGCCGTGGGCTCGGGCCGGGCCGGGCTGCTGACGGGGGTCGCGCCGCTCGCCGCGGCGGGCACCGGGGTCGCCACGGGCGGCGGGGTTCCGGGGCCCGCGGTGTGGCTGGGCCTGGTGGTGGTCATCGCCGGGCTGGCGGCGGGCCTGCGGCCGCCGCGCCGCGCGGCCGGCCCGCTGCCGCACCGGGAGCCCGCGTCCCCTTGAGGGCGCCGGGCCCCGTGGATCACAATCCGCAGATGGCGACGCCCTCGTACAGCAGTGCCCCGTGCACGGGTTCCCCGTACAGCAGCTGGATGCGGTACTTCTCCCCCACCGCCAACCACCGCAGACTCGGCCTGGTCTGCCTCGGGGTGGGGGTCCAGCAGGGCGGACTGCCGGTGGTGGGGCCGCGCTCCCTCGACCATCACGTCGCCGTGGTGGTCACGCGCGGCCGGGGCTGGTTCAGCCACGCCGGCCGGCCGCCGCAGCCGGTGACCGCGCCCGCGCTGCTGTGGCTGGTCCCGGGGGTGGAGCACCACTACGGGCCCGATCCGCGGACCGGCTGGGACGAGTGCTTTGTCGACTTCACGGGCAGCAGCGTGGAGGCGTACACCGACCTGGGCTACGTGACCCCGGACCGGCCGCTGGTACCGCTGAGCGGGACGGCCGGGGTGCAGCACGTGGTCGACGGGATCGTACGGGCGGCCCGGCGCGGCGGCCCGCTGCTGGAGGTCGAGGCAGCGGCCGCCGTGCACGGGCTGCTGGTGGCGCTGCGCTACGCCCGCGCCGAGGTGTCCCGGCACGGGGACGCCGTGATGGACACCCTGGCGCGGGACGCCCTGCTGCCGATATCGGTGGCCGAGCACGCCGCCCGGCTCGGGATGCCCCTGCCCCAGCTGCGCTGGGCGGTGCGGCGCAGCACCGGGGAGGGGGTCAAGGAGTACCTCCTCGGGATCAGGCTGAGCCGGGCGAAGGAGCTGCTCGCCCGCACCGACCTGCCGGTCGCCGGGGTGGCCCGGCGGGTCGGCTACGAGGATCCGGCCTACTTCAGCCGGCTGTTCAGCCGCCGGGTGGGCATGGCCCCCGTGCGGTTCCGGGCGCAGCAGTCGGCCGGCAGGACACTCCCTACGGCACGTGGCCGATGGTGATTTCGGCGACCGAGGTCCACGGGTTGCCCGCCACCTCCCTGGTGGCCTTCAGCTTCACGTAGCGCGCGGTGCGCGGGGTGAAGGCGACGTCCTGCTGTGCGGCCGTGTCGGCGAAGGTCCCGGAGGCGGCCGCCGCGCCCCAGGTGACGCCGTCGGTGGACGTGAACACCTGGTGGTCGGCGATCCGTCCGTTGCTCTGCGTCTGCCGGGGCAGGCAGTGGAGGGCGGAGACGTTGTAGGAGGCGCCGAGGTCGAGGGTGATCTCGTGCGGCAGGGGCGCGGTGGCGGCGTACCACTGGGTGTGCCAGATGGTGGACGCGTCGCCGTCCAGCACGTTGGCGGCGCTGCCGTTCTCTCCGGCGGTCTCCTGGCTGTCGACCGCCGTCACGCTCATCTGGCTCTGCGGTACGAGCAGTTCACCGCCGCCGACCGGGCCGAGGTCGTCGACGGCCAGGTCGTCGAGGATCAGGTCGGCCTCGTTGTGGGAGTCCTCGGGGGTGACCTTGCGTACGCCGATCCAGGCGTCGGCCCCGGCGGTGAAGGTCTTGGTGAAGGTGGTGGGGGTACGGGCCTGGTTCAGTGCGGTGGCGGTCTCGGTGGTGCCGGATCCGGTGACGAACTGGTAGTCGCCGCTGAATCCGCTCTCGTAGCGGAAGGTCACCTTGTAGGAGCGGCCCGGGGTGAAGCGCAGGGTCTGCGGCAGGGTGCGGTAGACCAGTCCGGTCCGCTCCTCGTGCGATTTGAGGGAGTTCTGGCCGCCGATCACGTCGTCGACCAGCTTCCCGCTCCATCCGGCCTGGGTGTACGGGGCGTTGCGCTGGGCGATGTGGGTGCGCGGGTCGGTGGCGGAGCCGCCCGCGCCGCCGAAGGCGAAGGGGCCCCAGCCGGCGTCCACGTTCTCGAAGTCCTCGGCGAACCAGTGCCCGGCGAGCGGGGTGCGGGCGGAGCGGACCACGCGGACGTCGTCGAGGTAGACGGTGCCCGGTCCGGTGGCGGCGGACAGCCGCAGGGTGGCGGTGGACTGTCCGGCGGGGACGTCGAAGAGGACCTTCATGCGCTGCATCCGGGTGCCGTTCTTCTCGCTGCCGCCGAGGTTGTTCGTCAGCGGTGAGGAGTCGGCGTACACGGAGGCGGCGGCGCCGCCGGCGGGGGTCGCGGTGAGGGTGGCGGCCCGGCCGGTGGGGGTGGAGACCCAGACGGAGGCTGCGTAGGTGCCGGGGGTGAGGCCGGTGAGCTGCTGGGAGACGGCGGGGGCGGTGCCGGGGGCGAAGGTGAGCTCGCTCTGGCCCTGGGCGTTGCGGGTGACGGCGGCGCCGGTCCCGGTGACGGTCCAGGCGTTCAGGCCGCCCGAGTAGAAGGAGGGGTCCTTGACCGGGGTGCCCTCGCCCCACTGGGGGTCGGCCGGGGCGGCCGGTGCGCCGTTGGTGACCACGTACGCGGTGCGGGCGGCTGCGTTGATGGTGACCTGGCCGCCCGCGCCCACGGTGAGGTCGCCGGCCGGCACGCGGCCGGTGTCGGTGAGCCGGTACAGCTTGGGCGCGCTCCAGCCGGCGGGCAGGGTCCAGGTGGTGGAGCCGGCCTTGTCGTTCCAGTGGTAGAGCTTGCCGTCGCGGGGCAGCAGGTAGGCGTCTCCGGACAGGACGGTCCGGCCGGCCGTGGTGATCTGGCGTTTGCTGCCCGTGGTGGTGACGGTGGTGCCGTTCGCGAGGGTCACCGTGTCGGCGGTCCACTTCACGATCGGGGATTCCTGGAGGTACTTGGTCGGCAGGTTGACGGCGAAGGTGGTGTTGAGGAAGGCGGTGAAGTCCTTCTTGCCCTGCCAGCCCTCGTACGCGGTGATCTCGGCGCCGCCGAGCAGCGGGCTGCGGGCGATCCAGTCGTCCTTGGCGTGGTTGGCGATGAACCGGGCGATGGTGGAGTTGATGCCCTTGAGGTCGCTGCCGCCGTAATTGACGTCGGTGGCCCAGTGGTGCCAGAGGGACTGTTCGGTCAGGGTGTTGGGGAACTCGGTGGTCAGCTGGAGTCCCAGTCCGGTGATCTCGCGCTGGAGCTTGCGCGAGACGTAGCCGTCGCCGTACCAGACGTCCACGTAGAGGAAGTCGAGGCCGGGGGCGGCGGCCTTGAGGTCCTGGAGCCGCTTCAGCCGCTGCCCGGACTGGCCGTCCTTGCGGGTGTCCACGTAGTACGACTGGTCCAGCCAGTCCCAGCCGAGCCCGCCGCTCTGGTGGGCCGGGTCGAAGGTGGCCGAGACCGGGTACTCCTCGGTGGCGTTGATGTGCACGCCGAAGTCGGCGTTGTAGGCGTGGCCGGCGGTGGTGAGGGTGTTCAGGTCGACGGCGCCGCCCAGCTTGGAGCCGATGTTCTTGTAGTCCATGTGCGCGGAGTCGTGGCCCTCGGAGGCGTAGCCCTTGAGGAGGACGAACTGGCCGAGGCCGTCGGTGGCTCGGTTGACGCGCTTGGTCTCGTCCAGGGTCTGCGCGAAGGGATGGGTGGCCTGGGAGGCGAAGTTGAAGGGGATCCGCTGCACGACGCGGTCGGCGGTGTCCTGCCAGCCGGTGGGCGGGGTCCAGATGTCGCGGTAGGCGACGGCGGCGTCCTGCCAGTCGACGGCGGAGTCCGCGTTGCGGTCGGCGGTGATCGCGACGCGGACGTACGGCAGGGGCTCGGTGTCGCTGTCGGCTGCGCCCGCGGGCCGGTACAGCCACGCTCCGCTCCACAGGCCGGCGCGGCGGTAGCCGCCCTTGTCGGTGACCCGCTTGGATATCCGGCCGTTCTCCCGCGCGGTGCCGCCCGAGGGCGTGTCGTACAGGGAGTTGGAGTCGATGGCGGCGGCCAGCCGCCCGGTGTTGGCCAGGCCGTACATCACGGTGGTCGCGGCGGGGTCGACGGGGGTGGCTGCGGTGACGGGGGTGAAGGTGTCCCCGGTGCCGGTGGTGGCGGTGTGCATGTTCGCGGTGGCCAGGGCGGCGCCGGGCTGGTCGCTGCGGACGCTGACGAGGTGGTGGTCGGGGATCGCGAAGGTGCGTACGCGCAGCGCCGCGGTGTCCTCGATCGCGGTCACGTTGAACTCCACGACGGAACCGGTCACCGAAAGACGGGATCTGACGGTCACTCCGGAGAAGGAGAGCGCGTAGTCCACCCCCGAGGCGGAGGGCGTCGAGGTCACGGTCGGGGTGTGGCTCGTCCCGTTGACGAGCACGGTGCTCAGCACGTCCTCGTTGCCGTGCAGGACGTCGCCGGTGGCCCGGCGGGTGTAGCTGATGACGCGGGGGAAGCCGCTGTCGACGCTGACGGACAGTTCGGGCGAGGTGATCGTCACGGGTGCGGCCGCCGCGGCGGGTGCGGCGGGTGCGGCCACGACCAGGGTGGCGACCAGGCCGGCCACCGCGGCCGCGGCCGGCCAGAGGGGGGTGCGCATCGGACCTCCGGGAGTCGGCGCTTCCTTGGCGGAAGACCGCTCGGCACGCAGGCCCGAGCGGTCCGCTCACTGACCTGACAGCTTGCGGACCGCGACCGGGCAAACCCATGGACAAAGCGGAGCGCCGTCCTGGACTTACGTACGCGCGAACTCGGGAGGGGCGGGTGCGGGGCGGGGCACGGCGGGTGGGGGTGCGGGTGCGGGTGCGGGTGCGGGTGCGGGTGCGGGTGCGGGTGCGGGGCTAGCCGGAGGCCGGGACCAGGATGACGGCGGTGCCGTAGGCGCACACCTCGGTGCCGACGTCGGCGGCTTCGGTCACGTCGAAGCGCATCATCAGGACGGCGTTCGCGCCCCGCGCCTTCGCCTGGTCGATGAGCCGTTCCATGGCCTGGTTGCGGGTCTCCACGAGGGTCTTGGTCAGCCCCTTGAGCTCTCCGCCGATCATCGACTTCAGGCCCGCGCCGATCTGGCTGCCGAGGTGGCGGGAGCGCACGGTGAGCCCGAAGACCTCCCCGATGACCCGTTCCACCCGGTAGCCCGGGACGTCGTTGGTGGTGACGACGAGCACACCGGTCTGCTCGGCGCCGGGGCCGCCGCCGTAGTCTTCGATACCCATGGCCCCACTGTCGCCTGCCCCGGCGCGGCCCGCATCCGGAACGGCCGGGTTCAGGGCATTCGGGCGGCGAGGCCGAACTCGTGGGCCACGACCACCGCCTGGGCCCGGCTGGACAGCCCCAGCTTGCTCATGCAGCGGTGCACATGGGTCTTCACGGTGGCGGAGCTCAGGAACAGCCGCTCGGCGATGTCGGCGTTGGGCAGGCCGGCGCCGACCAGGCCGAGCACCTCGCGCTCGCGCGGGGTCAGCGTGTCGAGCCCGGGGTGCGGGGGCCGGGCGACCGGGGCGGCGTACGTGGCGATCAGCCCGCGCAGGGCCCGGGGGCTGAACAGCATCTCGCCGGCGTGCACGGTGGCGATGGCGGCGAGCAGCCGGTCGGGCGGGGTGTCCTTGAGGAGGAACCCGCTCGCGCCGACGCGCAGGGCGCGGAAGACGTACTCGTCGGTGTCGAAGGTGGTGAGCACGAGCACCTTGGGCCCGCCGCCGGGACCGTCCGGCCGGTCCCGGGCGCCGCCACGGCCGCCCTCGCCGACCCCGCCGTCGCCGCTGCCCCCGCCGTCGCCGCCGTCCTGGCCTTCCGCGTGGGCGGCCAGGATCCGCTCGGTGGCCTCGATCCCGTCCGCGCCGGGCATCCGGATGTCCATCAGGACGACGTCGGGCCGGGTCTCGGCGGCGAGCCGGACCGCCTCCTCCCCGTCCGCCGCCTCCCCCGCGAGCTCGAAGCCGGGAGCGGCGGTGAGCAGCGCGGCCAGTCCGGACCGGATCAGGAACTGGTCATCGACGACGAGTACGGACGGCATGCGCGTCTTCCCCTCCCGGTCTGGGCACGGGAATCCGCAGGCCGACCTCGAAGCCGCCCCCGGGGACCGGCCCCGCGGTCACCGTGCCGTGGTAGATCGTCGCCCGCTCGCGCATGCCGATCAACCCCTGACCGGCCGCGCCTCCCGGGCCGGCCGGCGCCCGGGCCGGCGCGCGGCCGCTGCCGTCGTCGCCGACCCGTACCCGGACCTCGTCCGCTCCGTAGTGGACCTGGACGGTGGTCCGCGCCCCCGGGGCGTGCTTGATCACGTTGGTCAGGGCCTCCTGGACCGCGCGGTACGCGCACAGGTCTATCCCCGGCGGCAGCTCGTACGGCGTCCCGGTGACCCGTACGCCGACGGGCACCCCGGCCGCGCCGACCCGCCGGACCAGCTCGTCGAGCCCGGCCAGGCCCGCCACCGGGCCCCTGTCCTCCTCCTGGCCGGGCAGCGGTCCGTCCTCGCGGAGGACCAGCAGCATCCGGCGCATCTCGGTCAGGGCCTCGCGGGCGCTGTCCCCCACGGTGTCCAGGGCCTTGCGGGCGGTGGGCGGGTCGGAGGAGAGCACGTAGGAGGCGAGCCCGTTCTGGACGGAGATCACCGAGACGTGGTGCGCGATGACGTCGTGGAGTTCGCGGGCGATCCTGATGCGTTCCTCGGCGACGGCGCGGCGGGCCTTCTCCTCCTGTTGCAGCCGGAGTTGGCGGGTGAGTTCGCGCAGCCGCCGGGAGCCGTCCCCGGCGACCCAGCAGACGACGGTGGCGACGGTGACGAAGGCCATGCTCATCGGGACGACGCCCGGCTCGGCGAGCCGGGTCCCCCACAGGAGCACGGCCAGCGCCCCGGCGGCGGACCGGACCGACACCTTGCGGGGGCACGCGGAGGCCACGGTGTAGAGGGCGGTGGCCAGCCCGCACGCGGCGACCACGTGGTAGTAGCCGAGGGTGAAGTAGACGCCGGCCCACAGCCCGGTGTTCAGCAGGACCGCGACGGGGTGGCGGCGGCGCAGTACGAGCGGCAGGTAGACCAGGGCGAGCAGGACGTAGGCGAAGGCGTCGGTGTCGCGCCAGTAGCCGTACGGGTCGGGCCAGTTGTGCAGCAGCGTGGACGACATCCACAGGGAGCCCGCGGCCCATACGATCTCGCCCGCGACCGGCAGCACGGCACGGAGCCGTACCACGGCCGGATGTTCGGACAGCTGCACGTCAACCCCCTTGAGTACACCCCAGGTTGTACAGGGTCGACACCCAGGGGGGTAGGCCGGATTCAACCCGTGGACAGTCGCGGCCGGTGATCGGCCGCGCGTAGCTTCGGCAGGGCCGGTTCACCGGCCGGCACGGCCTCACCCCCCGGGGCCCGCCGCGCGGCCGTGCCCGTTCGGGGGCGGGCACGGCCTCGCTCACCCGTGGGCGGGGGTCAGGCGGGGGCAGGTGGTGGAGCGGGTGCCGAGGAAGCGGAAGCGGCCCGAGGCGACCTCGTAGAAGAACAGGCCGTCGCCGGTGTAGGTGCCGTTGGCCCGCTCGAAGGCGTAGGTCTTGGAGACGCCCTGGTGGGTGGTCCCGCGCAGGGTGGGCAGCAGGTCCCCGCGGCCGACCTGGGCGCGGCCCAGGTCCCGCGCGCACCGGGCCAGCAGGTGCACGGCGTCGTAGCCCTCGGCCGCGTAGAGCGGGGCGGGGCCGCCGTGGCGGGCGCGGAAGGCGGTGTCGAAGGCGCGGGCCGCCGGGGGCGCGGGGGCCGCGGCGGGGTCGACGGCGGTGGAGACCAGCAGCCAGCCCTCGGCGCTCGCGCCCGCCTCCTGGAGGAAGCGGGGGTCGTGCACGGCCTGGGTGGCGAGGACCCGGCCGCGGTAGCCGGCGGCTGCCAGGGCCGCGGCGAGGCGGGCCGCGCCGGTGGGTCCGCCGCCGTAGAGGACGGCGCCCGCGGCGGCCCGGACGGCTTCGCGGGCGAGGGGGCCGGAGCCGAGGCCGGGGCCGTCGCCGAACCCGTCGGACCGGGCTGCGGTTTGTCCCCGGACTTCCCGCCCGGCCCGCAGCCGGTGAGGACCAGCAGCCCCGCCAGTGCCCCGCTCAACGCCCCCGCCATCGCCGGCACACGCCGCGTGACCGCCCTCAGATCGCTCACCGGAATCCAACAGGTCGAGTATGAACGGCGGTTGAATCGGCCGCCGCGCGAATGCGCGGGGGTGCTGGGCATGCCGTGAAGCGGAGAGGCGTACTCCGTCCGGCGGGGGCACAGATTGGGCATATCGGGCTAAACCGCGGTGAGCCAACCCTGCGAACGGCCCCGCCGTCGCCATAGTCGTCCCTGGCAACCGCCAGGTTGCCGCCCAGCGCCGCGCGCCGCGGCCGGGCGGATGCTTTCGTAGAGGAGCCGGCTCATGCTGAAGCCCACCAGGACCATCCTCGCTCTCGCCGCCGGAAGCCTGGTGCTCGGCCTGGTCGGGGCCGGGACCTCGGTCGCGGACGAGCAACCGGTGGCCGAGGCCTCGACGTCGCAGCAGGCCGAGGCCGCGGCCATGCGGCACTCGATCGGCAAGGTCGTCTCGAAGGGCCCCCTGAAGGTCCGCAGCAAGCCGAACACCCGCTCCCGGATCGTCGGCCAGGTGTACCCGAACCGCACGGTCGAGATCGAGTGCAAGCAGTACGGCGAGTCGGTCGACGGGAACCGCGTCTGGTACCGCCTGCACGACGAGAACGGCAACAACGAGAACGGCAACAACGAGAACGGCAGCGACGGGAACGGTTCCGACCAGAACGGTTCCGACCAGAACGGCAGCAACGGGAACGGCACCTGGCCGGGCAGCGGCAACCAGAACGCCGGCACGGGCGGCAACCGCGGCGAAGACCGGGCCGCCTACGACCACGAGCGCTGGGTCTCGGCCCGCTACGTCAAGAACCTCAGCAAGGTGCGCTTCTGCCGCTGACTCCGCACGGTCCGGTCACCGGGCCGGTCAGCTGTCCGGGCGTACGGCGCGCGGCCCCACGCAACGCGCTCCGTACGCCCGGACCCGCTCGCGCAGTTCGCGGTCGGCCGTGACCACCACCACGACGCAGCCGCGGTCCGCATGGGCCGCGGCCAGTTCCACGATGCGGTCGTCGCCGCTCCCGGGCGCCGGGTCCACCCGTACGCCGGGAACGGACTCGACGCCCCGGGCGGCCCCTTCGACGACGAGGACGATCTCCTCGTCCCCGTCCCGCGCGGCCAGCCGGTCGCGCAGCCGCTCGGCCGCGCCCCGCCGGTCCCGCCACCAGCCGTCCGGTACCGAGCCGACGACGTTCGCGCCGTCCACGATCAGCACGTGCCCCATGGAGCCGTCCTAGAAGTCGCCGTAGTTGACCTGCCAGGTGGGCAGGCCCATCCGGCGCCAGACCGCGACCACCCGGTCCCGGTCGTCGAGCGAGACCCGGACCGCGTACCGGCCGCGCACGTGCGCGTCGAAGAGCTCGGCCTTCACCACGTCGTCGCGGCGCGTGTCGCCCGCCGCACGCATCCACAGCTCGTCGTACGGCACCCGGTGCCGCCGCAGCCAGGACTCGGTCTGCGGGCGGTGCTCCTCGCTCCGCCCCGACAGCAGCACGATCACGTCGCCGTCGGCCCGCCGGAAGGCGTCCAGGGCGTGCCGGACGGGCTCGTTGAGCAGGTCGAGCTCGCAGCGCGAGAAGTCGTACGGGCCGCGGTCGCCGGTCAGCGCGAGCGTCCCGTCGATGTCGCACATCACCGCGGCGGGCAGGGCCGGGTCGGCGACGTACTCCCGCACCGGCGGCGCGGCCACCTCGCCGGAGGTGCCGTTCAGCCACTCCGCCGTCAGCCGCCAGCCGCCCTTGCGGGCCTTCTGGTGCTTGTCGGCCAGTATGCGGATGATCTCCTCACCGACCTGCTTCTCCCGGGCGGCGTCCCGGCGCAGGCACTCCTCCAGCGGGACGTCGGTGAAGTCGTGCACGACGAAGGTGGCGAGTCCGCCGACGGCCGCCTTGAGCCGCTTGGGGATGTGCTTGGTCAGGTGGGTGTTGTCGACGACCACGTCGAAGCCGCCGTCGACGGCCGCACGGACCGCCGCGTCCTGGACGGCCAGCACGGTCTGCTCGTGCGCGTGGGACCGGCCCCGCTCGGGGTCCGGCAGGTCGAGCATGCTCCGCAGGTCGTCCAGGTTGACGCGGCGCATCCGGCCCCCGGACTCCGCCTGGAGGGCGCGCGCCGCGGTCGTCTTGCCGGAGGCCGGCAGCCCCGTCATGACGTGTACGACGGGCAGCGGGGGCTCCTCGTGCGGGGCCGGGTCCGCCGGACGGGCCGGGGCGGGGGCCTGGGCGGCCGCGGCCCGGGCGGGGCCGGGGACGCGCGGCGACGCGGCCGGCGGCGCGGGGGCCCGCACCTCTTCGGGCGCGGCTTTGGACACGGTCTGGTCCTCCTCGTCGGTGGCGTACGGGTCGGCGGTCTCCGGGCGCACGTGGCGCCAGGTGGTGAGCTCGGTCGGGCGGCCGTCGAGCCGCAGGAACATCGCCGCGCGGATCCCCCGGTCGCCGAGCCCCTTGACGGCGCGGGCGAAGGCGCCGCGGTCGCCGGCCAGGTGGACGAGTCCCGCGTAGGCCTCGTCGATGGCCTGCTCGTGGCGCGCGGCCTCGCCCTCCAGACGCGCGATCACCTCCCGGACCCAGGTGTCGAACTCGTCGGGCACCTGCTCCAGCAGTGCGTCGAGCGGCTTGCCGCCCGAGGCCTCGATGTCGGCGACCGTGCAGTTCAGGCCCTGGGCGAGCTGCTTGGCGGGCAGGGCGGCGAACCGCTGGATGCCGTGGCCGCGCCAGATGTCCCGCTCGGTGACGCCGGTGAGCACCTTGTGGAGCCGTACGTACTCGGACAGCTTGGCCTTGGCGCGCACGCCCGAGGCGAAGCGCAGCACGAAGCCCTCCGCGTCGGTGCCGGTCGCCGCGGCGCCGCCGGGCATGGTGCTGGACTCGGTCAGCGCGACCAGTTCGTCCAGGGGCATCGCGGGCCAGACGGTGACGACGGAGCCGATCCCCTCCCAGTGGGGCGCGGCCTCGGCGAGCGGGACCTCGGTGCCGTCCGCTCCGAACGCGGCGAGCAGGACGAGGTCGCGGCGGCCGCCGTAGTCGACGACGATGCGGTTCTGCGGGTAGAGGATCTCGGCGAGGTAGGTGGTCCCGGGGCGCAGGGCCGCGGTGTCCCTGGTGTCGAGGAGGCGCTGCGCCCAGGTGGACTGGGCGCTGTTGAAGGAACCCTTGGAGGCGACGTGCCAGCGGTCCGCGTAGTGGAAGACCACGGCGAGGCTGCCGTCGACCTTCTCGTAGACCTCGAACGGCTCGTCCGGCAGGGCGGGCGCGTAGGGCCGGCCCGCCGCGTGCTCGCCGACGTTGAAGAACTTCGGCAGCGGCAGGGCGACGACCGCGCCGGTGGTGTCGTCGGCGACGAGTCCGCGGCAGCGCGTGGTGACCTGGTTCCACACGCCTTCGTACTGGGCCGTCCGGGTGTAGGTGTAGATGGACAGCGGCAGTTCGGGGTGCGTCTTGCGGGTCACGTACCCGGCGTCGATCGCTTCCGCCAGCGCCTGTGCGGGCAGCAGGTCGTGAAGAGTCAGGCGGTCCTGGCTCATGGGTTCCTCCCGGTTTGAGATGGCTGATTCTCGCGTGCGGGAGGGTCTGCCCGGTAGTCAATTATGCCTGGTCGCGGCCCCGCCGAGGCGGTTGATGTCCTTCGGGCGCAGGGTGCGGCCGGCGACCTCGGTGCCGGGTGCGGCCACGGCGATCATGGCGCGGCCCAGTGCCTCGGTGGTGACGACGAGGTCCGGCGCGATCCGGCGGACCAGCGGGACGAGGGGGGCGGTGACGGTGTAGAGGACGCGGTAGAGGCGGGTCTTGGAGGGGACGCCGCGCACCGGCTGGACGATGCCCGGGCGGAACATGTAGGCCTGGAAGGGCAGTTCGAGCAGGTCGTTCTCGGTCTTCCCCTTGACCCGGGCCCACATGGACCGGCCCTGTTCGGTGCTGTCGGTGCCCTCGCCGGACACGTAGACGAAGGTCATCCGGGGGTTGGCGGCGGCGAGCGGGCGGGCCACCGCGAGCGTGAGGTCGTGGGTGACGCGCCGGTACGCCTCCTCCTTCATCCCGACGGAGGAGACGCCGAGGCAGAAGAAGCAGGCGTCGTACGCGGCCAGCCCGAGGTCGGGGGCGGAGAGGTCGGACGGGTCGTCCTGGACGCGTTCGCGCAGTTTGGGGTGGGTGACGCCGAGCGGGGTGCGGCCGATGGCGAGGACGCTGTCGACGGTGTCGTCGCGCAGGCATTCGCGGAGCACGCCCCGGCCGATCATCCCGGTGGCCCCGAAGAGGAGGACGTTCACGCGGCGCTCCTCATGCGGTCACGCAGAGCTCGTTGCCCTGCGGGTCGGTGAGGGTGGTCCACGTCCAGGGGCCCTGACGGCCGTCGTGGAGGAAGGTCGCGCCCTTGGCGAGGAGCCGTTCGACCACGTCCTTCGGGTCGTCGGACCCGGTACGGACGTCGAGGTGGACGCGGTTCTTGACCGTCTTGGCCTCGGGGACGAGCTGGAAGAGGATGCGGGGAGCGCCTTCCAGGCCGTCGGGGTGGCGGATCGCGGCGCCGACCTTCCACACGAGGGTGCCGCGGTGGGTCGTGGTGTCGTCCTCGGTCGCCTGGCCCGCGGCGATCACGCCGCGGATGAAGTCCTCATCGCTCGGCTCCACTTCCCAGCCGAGGGCGTCGGCCCACCAGTCCGCGAGCGGGTGCGGGTCCTGGGAATCGATGATCAGCTGAAACGTGTAGGCCATGCCGGGACCCTACTGAGGCGGCGCCGCGGCCGCCACAGGAGCGGGACGCGTCAGGGCCGGCGGCGCGCGGCTCGGCCGGGGGTGCCGCGGGGGCTCCGGCTCGAGGTCCGGCGGGTGGTGAGGAACGCGGCGCAGGTCAGGGCGCAGGCCCCGACGGCGATCCAGAGCAGGACCTCGCCCAGCGGGCGCAGCCACGGCAGCCCGGCCGGGTCCGCCGCGGAGAGGCAGGCGGTGGCCGTCATGCCGAGGGGGAACACGGTGGCCCAGCGCCGGATGTCATAGTGCGGGCGGGGGTGGCGCAGTTCGGCCCAGAGGAGGACGGCGTACCAGACGAGGGAGAGGGCCAGCGCCGCCAGCGTGGTGACGCGCAGCGCCGTGTGCGCCGTACCCGTCCATACGGGTGATGCCGTCAGATGGGCGCCGGCCAGTGCGGAGATGGACAGTGCGCCGCCCGCCACCCAGTGGTCGCCCGCGCCGCCGGTGACCTCGTGGAGGTCGAAGCGGACCAGGGCCGCGCCGTAGAGCAGCAGGCCGAGGCAGAACGCGGCCAGCGCCGCCCGGGCCAGCCAGTCGTGGTGGCCGGCCGCGGCCAGCACCGCCGCGAGCACGGCGAGCCCCTGGGTCGCGACGCAGACGAGGAACGCCACCCCGCCCATGCGCCGCCTCCAGTGGAGTACGACGGCCAGCAGCAGCCCGGGCCAGAGCGCCGCGGCGAGCGCCAGCAGCGCGGCGGCCGCGCTCTGCCACCCGAGCACCGAGAGCCGGGTGCCGAGCACGGTGGTGGCGGCGACGGCGGTGAGCGCGGCCGGGGTGTCGGCCTCGGCCCGGAACCTGCCGCGGTCCCCCAGCAGGCGGGCCGCGAAGTCGGCGGCGAGAACCAGCCACAGGGCCCCGGACAGGGCCAGCGCCACCAGGGAGAGCAGCTCGTACCCGGTCAGGTGCAGTCCGACAGAGAGGATGCCGACGGCCATGACGACGGCACCCGCCGCCGGCGGGAGACCGGTCCACCAGCAGCGATCGGGCAGAGGGCTCACCCCTCCAGCGGACCGCACCGTTCCGCAGGCCGCCAGCGGACGGGCGCGGGTCGGGCCGGGCCCGCGCGCCGTCGGCGTGGCCGTACGGCCGCCCGGTAGCGTCGCCACCGCTCGGCCGGTGGCCGGAACTCGATCTTGCCAGTGCACTTAGGCATACCTAACCATGGGCACACCCGAGTGGGCGTCCCCCCTCCGCACGCGCCCGCCGGCCACCGCTTCGGAACCCGTCCCCACCGAAGGAGCCCCCCACATGACCCCCCCTCCTCGACAGAAACCGGCCGTACGCCGTCGCCCTGTTCCGGATCGTCACGGGACTGCTGTTCGCCTCGCACGGCGCGGCCTCCCTGTTCGGCGTCCTCGGCGGCGCCCACGGCGGCGGCACGGTCCCGGCCGGTGCCTGGCCCGGCTGGTACGCGGCCGTCATCCAGCTGGTCGGCGGCGTCCTGGTCCTCGTCGGCCTCGGCACCCGGTCCGCCGCCTTCGTCGCCTCCGGCTCGATGGCGTACGCGTACTTCAGCGCCCACCAGCCGGACGCCCTCTGGCCGTTGCAGAACGGCGGCGAGCTCTCCGCCCTGTTCTGCTGGGCCTTCCTGCTGCTGGTGTTCACCGGCCCGGGCGCCCTCGCGGTGGACGGCCTGTTCGCCTCCCGGACCTCGGCGGGCCGCAGCCGCGGGGAGCGCAGCCCGGAGGCCGTGGCCGCCTGAGGCGTCGGCTAGCGTCGGCCCATGGACATGGACGAGCTCGGCGGCGTGGAGATCGTCGCCTTCCCGGACGCCGGGGCGTTCGAGGACTGGCTGGCCGCGCACCACACGCGCCACGAGGGCGTGTGGGTGAAGGTCGCGAAGAAGAGGTCCGGCATCCCGTCGGTGACCGACGACGAGCTCGTGGACGTCGGCCTGTGCTACGGCTGGATCTCCGGGCAGCGCCGGGCACTCGACGCGGACCACTACCTGCAGAGGTACGTGCCGCGCAGGCCCCGGAGCCTGTGGTCGCAGGTGAACGTCGACAAGGTCGCGGTGCTGACGGCCACCGGCCGGATGCGCGAGCCGGGACTGGCCGAGGTGCGCCGGGCGCAGGCGGACGGGCGGTGGGCAGGGGCCTACGCGTCGCAGAAGACGGCGGAGGTACCGCCGGACCTCGCGGCGGCGCTCGACGCCAGCCCCGCCGCCCGGGAGGCGTTCGAGGCGCTCGACCGGACCGGCCGCTACCAGGTGGTGCTGCCGCTGCTCCAGGCGCTCACCCCGGAGACCCGGCGGGCCCGGCTCGAACGGGCGGTGCGCATGCTGGCGACGGGCGAGAGCGCGTAAGCGTCAGGGCGCGGACCGCGTCAGGGCAGAAAGGCGCAGGGCCCGGCGCCCCGAGGGGTGCCGGGCCCTGCGGCCGGAGCGCACGCGGTTCAGGAACCGGCGTTCTTCGCGGCCTTCTCGGCCTTCTCGGCCTGCATCTCCTTGATCCGGACCGCTTCCTTGCGGACCTCGGCCTGGGTGGCGCGCTCGCGCTGGAGCCACTCGGGGGCCTCCTGCTTGAGCGCTTCGATCTGCTCGGTGGTGAGCGGCTCGGTGACCCCGCCGCGGGCGAGACCGGCGATGGAGACGCCCAGCTTCGCCGCGACCACGGGGCGCGGGTGCGGGCCGTTGCGCCGCAGCTCAACCAGCCAGGCGGGCGGGTCGGACTGGAGGGCGTTCAGCTCGGTGCGCGAGACGACACCCTCCTGGAATTCAGCGGGGGTGGCCTCGAGGTACACACCCAGCTTCTTTGCCGCGGTCGCGGGCTTCATCGTCTGGGTGCTCTGGTGGGACGTCATGCCGTCAAGAGTATCGAGCGTGTGCGCTACCTCCGACCACGACCGGTAACCTGGCGGGGTGACAGGCTCGGAAGTACCCCATGCGTTCCGGCTCGCTTATGTCCCCGGGGTGACCCCCACCAAGTGGATCCGGATCTGGAACGAGCGACTGCCCGACGTACCGCTGACCCTCGTGTCGGTGTCCCCCGCCGAGGCGTTCGGTGTGCTGCGCGACCGCGCCGCCGACGCCGGTTTCGTACGGCTGCCGGTGGACCGGGACGACCTCAGCGCGATCCCCCTCTACACCGAGACCACGGTCGTCGTGATCCCCAAGGACCACCTCGTGGCGGCGGTCGAGGAGGTCTCCACGGCGGATCTGGCCGGGGAGATCGTGCTGCACCCCCTCGACGACACCCTCGGCTGGGAGAAGCTGCCGGGACAGCCCGCGATCGAGCGCCCCGAGACGACCGCGGACGCGATCGAGCTGGTGGCGGCCGGGGTGGGCGTGCTCGTCGTCCCGCAGTCCCTCGCGCGCCTGCACCACCGCAAGGACCTCACCTACCGGCCGGTCACCGACGCCCCCGAGTCGCGCGTGGCGCTGTCGTGGCCGCAGGAGGAGACCACCGATCTGGTGGAGCAGTTCATCGGGATCGTCCGCGGGCGGACCGTGAACAGCACCCGGGGCCGCCCGGCCGCCGCCGCGCAGCCGAAGGCCACCGCCAAGGCGAAGGCCAAGGCCAAGGCCAAGCGCCCGGAGGCGGGCGGCGGCGCACCGCGCAAGGCCGCGCCGGGCAAGTCGGCGAGCCGGAGCCCCAAGGGCGGCAAGGGCGGAAAGCCCCGCCGCCGCTCGTAGCCGCCCCGGCCGGGCTCGACTCTCCGCCGGGCTCGGCCGCCGTCGGCGACGAGGGATCACGCCCACCCGCGCCCGTGCGCGCCCCCAGGGCGGCGCGCACGGAGCACGGTCCGCGGAAGGGCGGACCGTGACGGCCGGGTCCGGAGGACACCGGTGCCCCCGCGGTGTATGCAGGGGGGATGGATCTCCGGCCACCGCTCGCGTCCCGCCCACGGTCCCGGCAGGTGCGCCCCGCACAGCTGGCGGTTCCCTTCGCGCTGATCGCCCTGGTCACGGTGGTGGACGTACTCGCGCCGCCCGATGTCCACCTCGGCCCCTTCCTGGTCGCCGCACCGGCCGTCACCGCCTCCTTCGCCGGGCCGTGGATGACCGGGTTCGTCGGCCTGGTGGCGGTGCTGGCGCAGGCCGTGGTGGCGATGGTGCGCACGACCCTCACCGATCTCAACCACACCTTCCAGATCTGCGCGCTGATCATGATCTCGGTGTTCGTGACCCTCTTCGCCCACCTGCGCGAGGTGCGCGAGCGGGAGCTGGTCCAGCTGCGGTCGGTGGCCGAGACCGCCCAGCAGGTGGTGCTGCGGCCGCTGCGCGACCGGATCGGCCCGCTGGGCGTGGCCTCGCTGTACCTGGCCGCCGCGGCCGAGGCCCGGATCGGCGGGGACCTGTACGCCGCCGCCCGGACGGCCACGGGAACCCGGCTGATCATCGGCGACGTCCGCGGCAAGGGGCTGGAGGCGGTCGGGGACGCCGCGCTCGTCCTCGGCGCCTTCCGGGCCGCCGCCCACCAGGAGGCCGGCCTGCCGGGGCTGGTGGCCTACCTGGAGGCGGCGGTCTCCCCGGACCTGGACGACTCCGGGGACCAGGGCGAGAGCTTCATCACCGCGGCCGTCCTGGAGATCCCCGACGACGAACCGGTCCTGCACCTGGTCAGCTGCGGCCACCCGCCGCCCCTGCTGCTGCGCGACGGCCGGGCGCTCCCCCTCGACGTGGACCGGCCCTCGCCGCCGCTGGGCCTGGCGGGACTGGTGGCATCGTCCGTCACCGCGCACACCTTCGCCTTCGACGCGGGCGACGTCCTGCTCCTGTACACGGACGGCGTCCTGGAGGCGCGCGACGCGGAGGGCACCTTCTACCCGCTCGCGGAACACGCGGCCGCCTGGTCGGGCACCCACCCGCGCGCCCTCCTGGACCTGCTGTGCGCGGACCTGCTGTCGCAGGCGGCCGGCAGCACCCTCGGCGACGACGCCGCGATGGTCGCGATCGAACGGCTCCCGCACTGACGCGCGGTTTGCCAGAATCCGATCATGCTGAGCATCGGAACGATCGTGATGGGCGCCTCGGACGTACGCAGGGCGGCCGCATTCTGGGGCTGGGCGCTGGGGTACGTCCCGCGCGGCGGCGAGGTGTCGGACGGCTGGACCGTCCTGGTCCCGCCCGACGGCCACGGGCCGGGCCTGGCCCTCGGCCGCAGCACCTCCCCCGTACAGGAGCGCCCCCGCGTGCACCTCGACCTGTACGCCGCGGACGCCGCCGAGCAGGCGGCGGAAGTGACCCGCCTGGTGTCCCTGGGAGCCCGGCACGTCGACTGGGACTCCTACCCCGAGGACCCCGACTTCGTCGTACTGGCCGACCCGGAGGGCAACCGCTTCTGCGTCATCGACACCAGCCACGGCTGAGGCTTGCCGAGGCTTAACCCCTGCCGATCGCTCCCTTAAGCGGAACCTAAGGCTCTGGATGGGCGCCCCCGAACGGACGAATGTCCGTTTCGGGGCGGCTAGCGTGCTGCCGCACCCCAACTCCCCGGTAATACAAAGGCAGGCACGTGATGAGCAGGACAGTCGGGCACCGGCGCAGGGCGAGTCGTACGGCGAAGGTCACGGGCGCGGTCGTGGCGGCGGCGGTGATCGGGGGCGCGGCCTTCGCGTTCACCGGGACCGCGCAGGCCGGCTCCGTCGGGGCCGTGTACACGAAGTCCAGCTCCTGGAGCGGCGGTTACACCGGCCAGTACGTCATCACGAACGACTCCGGGCAGAGCATGGAGGGCTGGGAGCTCCGGTTCGAGCTGCCGTCGGGCGTGCGGATCGACTCGCTGTGGAACGGCGTGCACACGGTCGACGGGCAGCGGGTGACGGTGAAGCCCGCGGACTGGAACCGGCGGCTGGCGGCGGGAGCTTCCGTCACCGTCGGCTTCGTGACGAGCGGGCCGGGCGCCCCGGGCGACCCGACCGGCTGCCGCATCAACGGGCTGAAGTGCTCGGTGGACCAGGGCGCGACGGCCGGTCCGAGCGGACGCCCCACCGTCCGCCCCAGCACCGCGCCGACGGCGGCGCCCACCGCCACGGCCACCGCGGCCCCGACCGCGACCTCCGCCCAGCCGACCCGGCCCACGTCGCCCGCCCCCACCGGGACCGGCCCGGCCGGCCCCGGCGCGCGCTTCGCCCCGTACGTGGACACCTCGCTGTACCCCGCCTACGACCTGCTCGACACCGCGGCCAGGACCGGGGTGAAGGAGTTCCACCTGGCCTTCATCACCTCCGGCGGCGGCTGCGCACCGCTGTGGGGCGGTGTCACGGGCCTCGCGGACGACAAGGTCGCCGCCCAGATAGGCGCCCTGCGGGCCGAGGGCGGTGACGTCCGGGTGTCCTTCGGCGGGGCCGCCGGGCACGAACTGGCGCTGAACTGCGCCACCGTGGACGAACTCGCCGCCGCCTACGGCAAGGTCGTCGACCACTACAAGCTCACCAAGGTCGACTTCGACATCGAGGGCGCGGCCCTGCCGGAGACCGCGGCCAACACGCGCCGCGCCCAGGCCATCGCCCGGTTGCAGAAGGCGCACCCGGGGCTGGACGTGGCGTTCACCCTGCCCGTGATGCCCGAGGGCCTGACCCAGCCGGGTGTCGCGCTGCTGGCCGACGCGCGGAAGAACGGGGTGCGGATCGACGCCGTCAACATCATGGCGATGGACTACGGGCCCGCGTACAGCGGGGACATGGGCCAGTACGCCGTCCAGGCGGCGACGGCGACGCAGGCCCAGCTCAAGGGCGTACTGGGGCTCTCCGACGCGGCGGCCTGGAAGGCGGTCGCCGTCACGCCGATGATCGGCGTGAACGACGTCCCCAGCGAGATCTTCACCGTGGCCGACGCCACGCAGCTGGTGGACTTCGCCGCGTCGAAGGGGATCGGCCGGCTGGCCATGTGGTCCTCGACGCGCGACAAGCAGTGCGCGGCCGGAGCCGTCGGCCACGCCGACGCCACGTGCAGTTCCGTCCTCCAGGAGCCGCTGGCCTTCACCAAGGCGTTCGCGGCCTTCAAGTAGCCGTCCGGGCGCTACGCGAGGATGCCCGCGCGCGCGGCCAGGGCGAGTGCCACCTCGGGCCGCGGCGCGGGCCCCTGCACGGCCCGGGCCGGTGCCAGCAGCGCCGCCACGGCGGCCTCGTCGGCCGCGCGTTCCCGCGCCGCCGCCACGAACCCCTCGACGGCCTCGGTCAGGGTCCGCCGCCGCTCGTACGGCACGTCGCGCGAGTCCACGGCCAGTTCGAGGAACTCCTCGTGCGAGCCGGCCCAGGGCGCGGCGCCGTCCAGTCCGTCCTCGGGCAGCTCGTCCGGGTACGGGATGCGGTGCCAGGCGCCGTCCTGCCACCAGTAGACGAAACCGAGGAGGTTGCCTTCGGCGTCCTCGCGCAGGAGGTCCCAGGGCAGCCAGTCGGGGCCGCCCTCGAGGAAGTCGACCTGGCGGCCGCCGACATGGGTGTGGCTGCCGTCCGGGTCCTGGCCGCACAGGACGGCCCGCGCCCCGTCGAGCACGGTCAGCCGCCACCAGCCGCCGGCGCCGGTGGAGTGGCACCACACGCCGTCGTCGTCGACGGCGAACTCGGTCCGGTCGCCGCAGGCGGCGTCGAGGACGGCCAGGGTCACCGCCCTGGCCCAGAGCAGTTCGGGACGGTCCAGGTCCTCGGGCCGGCTCGGCTGGTGCATGGTGCGGGTTCCCTCCCCGTTCGCGCGGACCGTGCGCCGGTCCGCTGAGTCGGACAAGCCTCGCACGGGCCGCTTCGGCCGAATTGCCGATGGTCCGGGAGCACCGGACACGGGAGTCTGAGAAGTAGTGATTCGTCCTGCTTTCTGCCAGTTCCTCCGCGGACAGGAGCTCCCCGTGCTCGTCCTCGACTCCTCCCACTCCGACACCGCGCTCGCGCGGCGTGCCGCCGTACGCTTCGTCCGGACCCGCTGCCCCTGGGCCGACGTGCACGACGTCGTGCTCGTCGTCAGCGAGCTCCTGGGCAACGCCGTCCGCCACACGGACGACGGCGGCTGGCGCCTGCGCATGGCCTGCCGGCGGCCGGAGGAGCTGTTGGTCGAGGTGTCCGACAGCAGCAGCGTCCGCCCCGTGCCCCGCCCGGGTGACCCGGACAACGGCGGCGGGTTCGGCTGGGGCATCGCGCGGCAGCTGACCTCGTCGCTGACGGTGGTGCCGCACGGGGCCGGGAAGTCCGTACGGGCCGTCTGGCACCGCGAGACGCCGGCCGACGGAGGCCCGGCCGACGCCGGCGCGGTGATCGACGGCCCGGTGATCGACGGCGCAGTGATCGACGGCGCAGTGATCGGCAGCCCGGCCACCGGCAGCCCGGCCATCGGCAGCCCGGTCGTCGGCGCCCCCGTGCTCGCCGGGCCGGCCCTCAGCGGCCCGGTGCCCGGCTGACCTGGGCCAGGACCAGGACCGTGTCGTCGGCCGAGGTGCTGGGGACCAGGTTGGCCAGGATCCGGTCGGCCGCCGCCTCCATCGTGCCCCGCGCCCGCCGCAGCTGGTCGCGGAGCGCCGCCATGCCCGCGTCGATGTCCCGGCCCCTGGCCTCGATGAGGCCGTCGGTGTACAGGGCCAGGGTGGCCCCCTCCGGGAGGTCCAGCTCCGTCGTCGCGAAGGGGAACCCGCCCACGACATGCCGTCCATGTCGGCCAGCGCCTGGTTGAGGTGGACGTACCGCAGCCGTTCGTCGAGCACGACCAGGCCGATGGGGCAGGTCTCGAAGAGGGCGTCGAGGAAGGCCAGGTTCGTCTTGACCCGGTCGAGGTCCTCGCTCCTGCCGGCCAGGCCCATGATCACGGTGCTGCCGTCGGGGCCGGTGACGGGGAAGACGCGGAAGCCGCAGTCGAAGACCGTCCCGTCGCGGTGTACGACGGGCATCCGGACCCGCCAGTACCCCAGGGCGCGGCCGCGTTCCGCCAACTGCTCGGCCGCGCCGGGGCGGCCCGGGGCGGGGGCGGGGAACAGGACGTGGGCCGGGCCGGAGAGCACCGCTTCGGGCGGGTGTCCGAAGAGCTTCTCGGCGCCGGGTCCCCAGTAGCGGACGCGGCCCGCGCCTTCGAGGCCGAAGACCGCCACGGGTACGTGCTCCAGCAGCGTGCCGGGCTCCGACCTCAGGAGGCCGGCGGACTGCTCGCGCTCGCCCCCCGGCGGATCCGTCGGCACAGACGCCCCCTTTCGGGCTTCCGGGCTTTCCCGTCAATTCTGCCCCCACCCCGTCCCTCGGACCCACTTGCGCCAGTTGAGCGGTCGGGCGCGCGCGTCGACGGCCGCGCGTCCGCCAACCGCTGCCGACCGAGTCGAGGAACGACATGCTGCTGCCCCTGAACCGACGGCTGGCCCTCGGTGCCGCTCTGCTGGCCGTGCTGGCCGGCGTGGCACCGGCCACCACCGCCCACGCCGCCGAGGCACCCGCCGACCTCCAGGCCCTGGTCAGGGCCCTGCGCCAGACGACCGACGCGGGGGCTCCCGGGGCCATGGCCCGGATCTCGGGCCCCGGCGGCGTCCAGTCCAAGGCGGTGGGCGTACGCGACCGGGCCTCGGGCGCGGCCATGGACACCCGCTCCCGCTTCCGCGTCGGCAGCGTCACCAAGACGTTCTCGGCCGTGGTGCTGCTGCAGCTGGTGGCCGAGAAGAAGCTCCGGCTGGACACCTCGGTCAACCACTACCTGCCCGGTCTGCTGCCCGACGACCGGATCACCGTCCGCCACCTGCTGAGCCACCGCAGCGGGCTGGCCGACTACACGGACGCCATGTTCGCCCGGACCGTGCCGGGTTTCGAGGCCGTGCGCACGAGGGTGTTCGGCTACCGGGAGCTCGTCGGGCTCTCGCTGAAGGAGCCGAGGACGACCGAACCCGGCGCGGCGTACGCGTACTCGAACACCAATTTCGTCGTCGTCGGCATGCTGATCGAGGAGGTCACCGGGCGCCGGGTGGGCGAGGAGTACCAGCGCCGCGTGATCGAGCCGCTGGGCCTGCGGAACACCTCGTACGTGCACCCCGGTACGCGGATCGAGGGGCGGCACGCGCGCGGCTACCTCCACCCCGACGAGGAGGGCGCGCCGCTGGTCGACTCCACCGAGCAGACCGTGTCCTGGGCGCAGTCCGCGGGAGCGGTGATCTCCGATCCGGCCGATCTGAACACCTTCACCTCGGCGCTGCTCGGCGGCCGACTGCTGGACGCGCGGATGCTGGACGCCATGCTGAAGATGACGCCGACGGACGCGGCCGGCACCCGTTTCTACGGGCTGGGCCTGCGCCGCTACGACCTGTCGTGCGGCACGTCGGTGTACGGCCACACCGGCACCGTGCAGGGCTTCTACACCTACGCGTTCGCCACCCGTGACGGCCGCCGCAGCCTCACGGCCATGGCGAACACCTCGAACCGGGGCGCCGCGAACACGGCGCTGGGCGGGACCCTCGAAGCCGCCTTCTGCGGGAAGCGGTCCGCGACGGCCACGCCGCGCGGCTTCTCGGTCGCCCCGGCCGAGGTGGACCTGCCGGAGCGCCACGCGCGCTGAGTGCGGCCACCGGTACCCCGTCCGGGGGGTAGCCCCCGGACGGGGCGCCGTGGATCATGACAGGGGGCCGGCCCGCCGGCCCCGCGCTCCGCTCCCCGCCACCGAGCCCTGGAGATATGTGTGTCCTCCGCGTCGAGTTATGCGTCCGGTGCCTGCGAACTGCCGCTGCTGGGCGACACCATCGGCGAGAACCTGGACCGCACCGTGCGGCGGTTCCCCGGGCACGACGCCCTCATCGACCGGGCGTCGGGGCGCCGTTGGACGTACGCGGAGCTGGCGGCGGATGTCGACGCCCTGGCGCTCGGGCTGCTCGGCCTCGGCATCGCCAAGGGCGACCGGGTCGGGATCTGGGCGCCGAACCGCGCCGAGTGGACGCTGGTCCAGTACGCCACGGCCAGGATCGGGGCGGTCCTGGTCACGGTGAACCCGGCCTACCGCTCGCACGAACTGGAGTACGTCCTGCGGCAGTCCGGGATCCGGCTGCTGGTCGCGGCGGAGCGGTTCAAGAGCTCCGACTACGCGGCCATGATCGCCGAGGTCCGGCCGCGCTGTCCGGAGCTGGAGTTCACCGTGCTGCTGGACGGGGCCGAGTGGACCGCGCTGCTGGAGCGCGGACGGCGGGGCGACCCGGCAGACCTGGCCCAGGCGCAGGCGGAGCTCAGCCCGGACGACCCGATCAACATCCAGTACACGTCGGGGACCACGGGCTTCCCCAAGGGGGCGACCCTCTCGCACCACAACATCCTCAACAACGCCTTCTTCGTCGGCGAGCTGTGCCACTACACCGAGCGGGACCGGGTCTGCATCCCGGTGCCCTTCTACCACTGCTTCGGCATGGTGATGGGCAACCTGGCGTGCACCAGCCACGGTGCGGCCATGGTGATCCCCGCGCCCTCCTTCGACCCCGCGGCCACCCTGGCCGCGGTCGAGGCGGAGTCGTGCACCTCGCTCTACGGGGTCCCCACCATGTTCATCGCCGAGCTGGCGGACCCCGGCTTCGACGGGTACGACCTGTCCAGCCTGCGGACGGGGATCATGGCGGGCTCGCCCTGCCCGGTCGAGGTGATGAAGGAGGTCATCGAGCGGATGGGCATGGCCGAGGTGGCCATCTGCTATGGGATGACGGAGACCTCCCCGGTGTCGACGCAGACCCGCGCGGACGACTCCGTCGAGCGCCGGGTGTCGACCGTGGGCCGCGTCGGACCGCACCTGGAGGTGAAGGTGGTCGATCCGGGGTCCGGCCGTACGGTGCCCCGCGGCGAGCCGGGCGAGCTGTGCACCCGCGGCTACTCGGTGATGCTCGGCTACTGGGGCGAGCCGGAGCGCACCGCCGAGGCCGTCGACGCGGCGCGCTGGATGCACACGGGCGACCTGGCGGTCATGGACGGCGACGGCTACCTGAGCATCACCGGCCGCATCAAGGACATGGTGATCCGCGGCGGGGAGAACCTCTACCCGCGCGAGATCGAGGAGTTCCTGCACACCCACCCGGGCATCCTGGACGTCCAGGTCATCGGCGTGCCCGACCCGAAGTACGGGGAGGAGCTGATGGCCTGGGTGCGGATGCGGGAGGGCGCCGAGCCGCTGACCGCCGCGGCCGTGCGCGCGTACTGCGACGGCCGGCTCGCCCACTTCAAGATCCCGCGGTACGTGCACGTCGTGGAGGAGTTCCCCATGACGGTCACCGGGAAGATCCGCAAGATCGAGATGCGCGAGGCGGCGGCCCGCCTGCTGGACCTCTCGTCCGACAGGCCCTGAGGGCCGCCGCGCCCGCTCCGGTGGATCAGTTCTTGCCGAGGAGCCCGTTCATCGTCGCGATCTCGGCGCTCTGGGAGCTGATGATGGCCTCGGCCATCGTCTTCGCCTCGGGGAAGGCCCCGTCGGCCAGCTCCGTCTTCGCCATCGCCACGGCACCCTCGTGGTGCTTGATCATGAGCTCCATGAAGGCGGTGTCGAAGGCCCGGCCCGAGGCCTTGCCCAGGCCGTCCATCTCCTCGGCGGTCATCATCCCGCCGCCGGCCCCGTGAGCCGAGTGGTCGGCCGCGCCCGCGGCGGGCACCTGCTCGCCCCAGGAGGTCAGCCACCCGGACAGGGTCCTGATCTCCGGGTCCTGGGCCTTCTTGATCGCCTCGGCCAGCTGCTTCACCTCGGCCGAACCGGCCCGGGAGGGGGCGAGGTCGGCCATCTCGACGGCCTGGCGGTGGTGGGGGATCATCCCCTGCGCGAAGGCGGTGTCGGCGGCGTTGTGCTGCCCTTGCCCGGCGGGCGAGGAGGCCGACGGGGGCTGGGACGGGGACGCGGACGGGGCGGGGTGCCCGCCGTGCCCGGCGGTGGCTCCGTCGTCGGCCGCGCCGCAGGCGGCGAGGACGAGCGAGGCCGCTGCGGCGGCCGCGACGGCGGTGATACGGCGGATCGGGGAACGGTTCTTGCTCATGGTGGTGCGACTCCTTGACGCGTGAGGACAGGGCGGAGCGCGGCGGCCCCGGGGAGGGGGCGCCGTGCGGGCCGCTCTAGATGCGCAGGAGCTGCAGTTCCGCGAGATCGGGCGGGGCGCGGCCGCTCTCGGCCGGCGCCGAGGCACGGGTGGCGAACACCGCGGGCGCGGGCGCGCCCGGCAGGGCGGCCGCGAGCGCGGGCGGTGCGTACGGGGTGGTGATTCCGGTCGCGGCGCAGGTGGCGTCCGCGTGATGCACCTGGCCGTGGCCGCCGGCGTCGTGCGAGCAGCCCTCGGCCGTCCGGTGATCGCCGGCCGTCCGGTGGCCGTCGGATCCGTGTCCGGCGGCGGGGACGGCCTGCGCCCGTACGGGCATGGCGCCCATGGCCCCGGTGCCCAGCCCGTGCATGGCCAGTACTCCGGCCAGGACGGCGAGCACCAGCAGCAGACGGCCGGGCCCGGCGGGGCGGCGGCGCGGCGGCTGCGGGACGGCGATCATGCGGTCATCCTACGATCCCGGTCGGCCCGCGCCCACGCAGGGCCGCCCGACGGCGCGCCCGCTCCCGGCCGGCCGGGAGCTTCCGACGACGGCCGGAGGCGCTCGATCGGGCCTTCCGACAATGTCCGGATCAACGCCGTCCGTCACGGCGAGGAGACGCTACGATCACGGCATGATCACAGCCGACCCGCGTCGCACCTCGCGCGTCGGCCTGTTCGTCGGGCTCCTGAGCGCGCTCCTCTTCGCGATACTGCACTGCACCGCCCAGCTGCCCGGCGAAGAGCCGGTGGCCTCGGGGACCCTCTCCGCCACGGTCACGGTCACCGGCGCCCTCGGCGCCCCGGACCCCGGAAGCGCCGCCCCTCAGCACCCGGGCCACCCCGCCCCTCAGCACCCCGCCCATCCGGATCACCCGGACCACCACGCCGACTGCCTCTCCACCGGCCTGGTCCCCCAGGCACAGAACGAGCCGCGGCACCCGGCGGGCGCCGAGCCCGCGCTCGCCCTCACCCCCGTCACGGGTCCGCAGTCGGCGGATCCGGCCGCACCTCCCGGGGCCGGCGCCGCACGCCCGGCCCGTACCGGCCGCGCCACGCTGGCCGGCGTGTGCCGATGGCGCATCTAGACCGCTCCCGTACCGCATGAGCGACGTCCTGACGCATCATCGAACGAGAGCGGACCAATGGATTCCTCCACCACCGATGTGACACCCCCTGCCCGCACGGCCCTGTCCGGCCTGGTCGGCAACACTCCCCTGCTGCGCGTATCGGAGCCGCTGACCCCGGCGGGAACCGGCTTCTGGGCCAAGCTGGAGGGCTTCAACCCGGGCGGCATCAAGGACCGCCCCGCCCTGCACATGGTCGAACGGGCCCGCGCCCGGGGCGATCTGCGGCCGGGCGCCCGGATCATCGAGTCCACCAGCGGCACCCTCGGCCTGGGCCTCGCCCTGGCCGGCATGGTCTACGGGCACCCCGTCACCCTGGTCACCGACCCCGGCCTGGAACGGTCGATGACCCGGCTGCTGACCGCCTACGGAGCCCAGGTCAACGTGGTCGGCGAGCCGCACCCCACCGGCGGCTGGCAGCAGGCGCGCCGCGAGCGCGTCACCCAGCTGATGGCGCGCCACCCCGGCTCGTGGTGCCCCGACCAGTACAACAACCCCGACAACACCACCGCCTACACCCCCTTGGCCCTCGAACTGGCCACCGAACTGGGCCACATCGACGTCCTGGTGTGCAGCGTCGGCACCGGCGGCCACTCCGCGGGGGTCTCGCGCGTCCTGCGCCGGCTCTACCCCGGCCTCGTCCTGGTCGGGGTGGACACGGTGGGCTCCACCATCTTCGGCCAGCCGGCCCGCACCCGGCTGATGCGCGGCCTCGGTTCGAGCATCTACCCGCGCAACGTGGCCTACGACCAGTTCTCCGAAGTGCACTGGGTCGCCCCGGCGGAGGCCGTCTGGGCCTGCCGCCGACTCGCCACCTCCCACTACGCCACCGGCGGATGGAGCGTCGGAGCGGTCGCCCTGGTGGCCGGGTGGCTGGCGCGCACCCTGCCCGCGGACACAAGGATCGCCGCGGTGTTCCCCGACGGGCCGCAGCGCTATCTCGGCACGGTCTACGACGACGACTACTGCGCGGCGCACGGCCTGCTCGACGCCCCGCCGGCCCCCGAACCCGATGTGATCGGCCGGCTGGACGAGAAGGAGGTCGCGCGGTGGACGCGCTGCGCCTCCGTCGTCGACCCGCTCACCCTCGGCGAGCCCGGCGCGCGGGAGCGGACCCGGTGAAGGGGACCCTCGCACAGGTCCGTTCGTACGAGCGCGGCGTCCGGCTGCTGATGGTGAACCAGTTCGCCATCAACCTCGGCTTCTACATGCTCATGCCCTATCTGGCCGCACACCTGGCCGGGCCGCTGGGGCTCGCCGGGTGGACGGTCGGGCTGATCCTCGGCGTGCGCAACTTCAGCCAGCAGGGCATGTTCCTGATCGGCGGGACGCTGGCCGACCGCTTCGGGTACAAGCCGATGATCATCGCCGGGCTCGTACTGCGCTTCGCCGGCTTCGCCACGCTCGGGCTGGTCGACTCGGTGCCCGCGCTCATCGCCGCCTCCGCGGCGACCGGTCTGGCCGGGGCGCTGTTCAACCCGGCCACGCGGGCGTACCTGGCCGCGGACGCGGGGGAGCGCCGGGTCGAGGCCTTCGCCCTGTTCAACGTCTTCTACCAGGCCGGGATCCTGCTCGGCCCGCTGGTGGGCATGGTGCTGACCGGGGTCGACTTCCGGCTCACGTGCCTGGTCGCGGCCGCGGTGTTCGCGGTGCTCGGCGTCGTGCAGATCCGGGCGCTGCCGGCCCGCCGGGGCAACGACGCCCCGGATCCGGAGGCGGGACCGCGCGCGGGCGTCCTCGCCCAGTGGCGCGGGATCCTGGCCAACCGCCCGTTCCTGCTGTTCTCCGGCGCCATGGTCGGTTCGTACGTGCTGACCTTCCAGGTCTACCTGGCGCTCCCGCTGGACGTCCGGCGGCTCGTGGGCGAGGGCCCCTCCGGCACGGCGGCGGTGGCCCTGCTCTTCGCGGTGTCCGGGCTGAGCACCGTCCTCTTCCAGACCCGGGTGACCGCCTGGTGCAGGGCCCGGATGGAGCCGGGCCAGGCACTGGCCCGGGGGCTGCTGGTGATGGCCTCGGCCTTCCTGCCCCTGGCGGCGGCCGCGGCGCTGCCGGTACCGGGCGGAGGCGTCGGGCTGTGGCTGCAGGCAGCGGTTCCGGCCGCGCTGTCCGCGCTGCTGCTGGCCGTGGGCACGATGATCGCCTACCCGTTCGAGATGGACACCATCGTCCGCCTCTCCGGCGACCGGCTGGTGGCCACGCACTACGGGCTGTACAACACGGTCTGCGGGGTCGGCATCGCCGTCGGGAACCTGCTCACCGGTGCCGCCCTGGACGCGGCCCGGGCGGCCGGGCTCTCCGCGCTGCCGTGGCTGGGGCTCGCCGGCCTCGGCCTGGGCTGCGCGGCCGCCTTGCACGCGCTGCACCGCTCGGGGCGCCTCGTGCCCGGCCCGCAGGGGGCACGCGCGGAAGCCGCGGCGGCCTGACGGCCTGACCGTCAGGCACTGCCGCACAGCACGGGTGCGGGGGCGGCCACGCACTCCCGGCCGCCCCCGCAGCCGCGCCCGCGCGCCTCCCACATGCCGGGATCGCCCCGAGCCCATCCGGCCTTGCTCCCGCGCGGATCGCGCCATTGCGCCCGAAGCCCCAACTCCTATACATACAAGGCGGGTTGCGGTCCGGGCATGTATGCGAACACGCGGAGACCCGCCGCCCACCCGCCCAGCCGCCGCACCCTCCTGCGCTCCGCCGTGGCGGGCACGGCGGCCGCCGGGGCGGGTCTGGCCCTCGGTCCGGCGTTCCCCACCTCCGCCGCGCCGGAGGAGGGGACCGCGGACCGGCCGGCGACTCCCGCGCAGGCACTGCGCCGGCTGGCGGAGGGGAACGACCGCCGGCGCGGGCGGCGGCAGCGGCACCCGCACGAGTCCGCCGCCCTGCGCCGCCGACTGGCCCTGGGGCAGCATCCGTTCGCGATCGTGCGGGCTGTGTGGATTCCCGGGTGGCCCCGGAGCTCGTGTTCGACCAGGGGCTGGGCGACCTGCTGACCGTCCGGTCCGCCGGCGAGGTGCTCGACGAGGCCGTGCTGGGCAGCATCGCCTACGGGGTCCTGGAACTGCGCGTACCCCTGGTCCTCGTACTGGCCCACCAGGCGTGCCGAGCCGTCGGCGCGGCCGTCCGCGCCGACGAGACGGGTGAGCCGCTCCCGGCCGTGGTCGCCGCCCGCTACGAGCTCACCGACCAGCGGGTCCGCACGCTCTCCTAGGCTCGCACCCCAGGCGCTAGCGCCATGCCATCTCGCGGCGCAGGTCCGGGGTGGTGGCGGCCGCCAGGTCGTCGACCACGGCGTACAGGCTGCCCGTACGCCGGTACACCTCGCGCTGGCGCTCCGCGCCCGTGCCCCGCCGGCAGAGCTCGCCGAGGAGGCTCTCGGCCTCGGCGAGGTCGCCGGTCGCCGCCAGCCCGGGCTCGGCGCGGCGCAGCAGCGCGGTGGTCAGGGTGTGGGCGGGCACGGTGTCGCCGGTGAGCGGGTCGAGCCCCTCGCCGTGGTGGCCGTAGCGGGCCGCGAAGCGGTGCGCCGCCCGCAGCCGGCCGACGGGGACCCGGGGCGCGGGCCCGGCGTCCGCCTCGGCCGCCATGGCCGTGCACAGGCCCCGGATCAGCAGGGCCAGCAGCACCGTGGTGTCCACGTCGGCGCTGACGTCCGCGATCCGGATCTCGAGCGTGGGCACGTGCTCGGACGGGCGGGCGAACCAGTAGATCATCCCGCGGTCGAGGATGACGCCCGAGTTGACCAGGGCGTCCGCGGTGGACTCGTAGCCGGCCAGGTCCAGCAGCGGCGCGGGCCCCGCCGTCGGCCAGCGGCCGAACTCCACCGAGCGCCAGCCGGCGAAGCCGCTCTCCAGCCCGCCGGCGAACGGCGAGTTCACCGCGAGCGCCTGGAGCGCCGGGAGGTACGGGCGCACCCGGTTGGCCAGGTCAAGCGCCTGGGCGTGGTCGAGGGTGCCGATGTGGACGTGGCAGCCGCAGACCGCCCCGAGCCTGCCGTCGACGACGGCGCGGTAGGCGCCGGCCATGCGCCGGTAGCGGGGGCAGTCGGTCACCGGCACCGGATCGTCCGGCGGGACCACGGCCGTGCCGGTGCCCACCAGCAGGCATCCCGCCTCCCGTGCGGCATGGCCGGCCGTGGCCCGCAGGGCGGCCAGCTGCTCGCGCAGCTCGGCGCCGGTGCTGACGGGCCGGGTGCAGACCTCGAGCTGGGAGGTGTAGAACTCGGCCTGCGCCTGGTCCCCCAGCTCCGCGGCGAGCGCCCCGAGCACCCGCGGCGCGCGGGGCACCGGCGCCCGCGTGCGGACGTCCACGAGGAAGAACTCCTCTTCGACTCCCATGGTGAGCACGGCGCCCCGCTTCCGTCGTCGGACGTGCGACCGGAGGGCACCCCGCCCGTCCGGCTCCCGCGCCTCACCGCCCGGCCGCCGTCGTGGGAGGCGTATGCCCACTTCAGTCTCCTCCATGCACGGCCCGCGAGCGCTCTCGGGCCCGCCACCTGCGCGGAGTGACCCAGAGCAGCGCTTCGAGCACACAGGGTCATCAGCCCTCCCCGGAGGGGCCGTTCGCGGGTTCGAGTAGCGTTCGGTGGATGACCACGCCTCCCCCGCAGCAGCCCCCGGGCCCGTACGGGCCCCCGCCCCACCAGCAGCCGTACCAGCCGCAGTACCAGGCCCCGTACCAGCAGCAGCCGCACCCCCAGCAGTACCCGTACCCGTACCCGTACCCGGGCCAGCCGCCCTACCCGCCGCCTCCGCGCAAGAGCCGGACCGGCCTGGTGGTCGGGATCGTCGCGGCCTCGCTGGCCGGGCTGGGCATCCTCGCGTTCGCGGTGAGCCGGATCGCCGGGGCGGGGGGCCTGGCGGGCGGGTCCGGCTTCCCCGAGGCCGAGTACCGGCTCACCGTGCCGCAGACCCTGCTGGACGGCGAGTACGAGCTGGTCGAGGACCTGTCGCAGTCCGAGGGCGCGGAGGCGCTCGACGGAGCCTACGACCCGAAGATCCGCAACCCGGAGCCCGCGGTCGGCCAGTACACCGCCGAGTCCCGCAAGGGTGTCAGCGCCCTCGTCTTCTCGGGGATGTACGGACAGTTCAAGGACCCGGCGACGGCCCGCGAGAAGATGCTGTCCGGCGCCGCGGACGCGAAGGGCGCGACCCTGGCCGTCCCCGCCCGGGAGATCACCCCGGCCGGCTCCGGGATCACCGTCTCCTGCCAGGTTCTGACGATGACCCAGGAGGGCACCCGGAGCACCCTGCCGATGTGCGCCTGGGCGGACGAGAACACCGGTGCGTCGGTCGGTTTCGTCTCTCCGGAGACCGTGCAGCAGGACCCGAAGGCCGTGGACCTGGCCAAGGTCGCCGAGACCACCCTGAAGGTGCGCACGGAGACCAGGCAGCCGATCCACTGACGCCCGTCAGCCGAAGAGCGCGGTGATGCGCTGGAGCGGGACGAACTTGGGTACGTCCTCGAGGTGCCTCAGCTGCCGGGTCGCGGGGTCGATGCGGTAGATGTGCATCGCTCCGTCGCCACCGGCGGCCTCGTCGCCGGCGTCCCCACTGTGCGAGACCGGCGCGGTCTGCACGGTGGCGGTGACGGAGGCGGCGGCCGCCTGAGCGGGCGCGGCCGGTAGGGCCAGGGCGGCCGGCGCCGCGGCGGGCAGGGCGGCCCGGCGCGCCGGACGGGCGTCTTGTCCCGGCGTTCCGCGGTCGCTAGCGTCTCGGTCCGGACAACTCCTACGCAGGGGAAGCGGGACGGATGGCCGTCGGAGTCACTCTTGCCGTCGTCGGTGCCGGGAACCGCGGGGTCGCCCACGCGGAGTGGGCCCTGGCCCATCCCGAGCGGGCCGCGGTCGTCGCCGTGGCCGAACCGCGTGCGGTGCGGCGGGAGCGGATCGCGGCCGCTCACGGTCTGGACGCCGGGGCGGTGGTGGACGACTGGCGGACACTGGCGGCCCGCGGACGCGTCGCGGACGCGGTGCTGATCTGCACGCTGGACCGCGAACACCTGGAGCCGGTGCTGGCGTTCGCCGCGCTCGGCTACCACATCATGCTCGAGAAGCCGATGGCCCTGACCGAGGAGGAGTGCCGGCGGATCGTGGCCGCGGTCGAGGAGGCCGGGGTGATCCTCTCCGTGGGCCACGTCCTGCGGTACACCCCGTACACGCGGGCGTTGAAGCGCGCGCTCGACTCGGGCCGGATCGGAGACGTGGTCAGCGTCCAGCACCTGGAGCCGGTCGGGTTCTGGCACCAGGCCCACTCCTTCGTGCGCGGGAACTGGCGCCGCGAGGACGAGGCCACCTCGATGCTGATGGCGAAGTCCTGCCACGACCTGGACTGGCTGCAGTACGTGCTGGGCCGGCCGCCCGTCCGCGTCTCCAGCTTCGGACGCCTCTCCCATTTCCGGTCCGAGCTCAAGCCCGCGGGCGCGGCCGACCGGTGCCTGGACTGCGCCGTGGAGGACACCTGCCCGTACTCCGCGGCCCGCGACTACGGCGAGCGGCTCGCCGCTGGCCGGCACGGCTGGCCGCTGAGCGTGGTGGTCGACGAGTACACCCCGCAGGCCCTGGAGAGCGCGCTGCGCGAAGGACCGTACGGGCGCTGCGTGTACGCCTGCGACAACGACGTGGTCGACCATCAGGTGGTGGCCATGGAGTTCGACTCCGGGGCCACGGCCACCTTCACCATGACCGCCTTCACCGAGGCCGGGGACCGGCAGACCCGAATCTTCGGCACCCGCGGTGAACTGAGGGGGGACGGGAAGCAGTTGACGCTGTACGACTTCCTGACCCGCACCGAGGAGGCCCTCGGGCCCGGCCCCGAGGAGGCGATGGACGCCGCCGGCCGCCACGGGGGCGGCGACGCGGGCCTGATGGACGCCTTCGTCTCCGCCGTCGCCGCCGGGGACCCGGGCCTGGTGAAGTCCGGCCCGCGGGAGTCGCTCACCAGCCATCTGGCGGTACTGGCCGCCGAACGGGCCCGGCGCGAGGGCGCCGTCGTGGACATCCGGCTGTGAGCGGGCGGGGCGGGGGCTGACGGCGGTCCGCATCCCGCCGGAGATGCGGACCGCCGCGCCGCCGCCTCGGGGCGGGTGCTACCAGGACGACTTGGTGACGCCGGGAAGGAAGCCGGCGTGCGCCTGTTCGCGCATCCGGACCCGGGAGAGCCCGAACCTGCGCAGGTGGCCGCGGGGGCGGCCGTCCACGCTGTCGCGGTTGCGCACCCGGGTCGCGCTGGCGTCGCGCGGCTGCCTGCGCAGCGCGGAGAGCGCGGCGCCGCGTTCGGCCTCCGTCGAGGAGGGCCGGCGCAGGACCTCCTTCAGCTCGGCGCGCCGGGCGGCGTAGCGCTCGACGGTCGCCTTGCGCCGCTCGTTGCGGGCGATCTTGCTCTTCTTCGCCATCAGACCTTCCCCCCTCGGGCCCGGATCCGGGCCACCGCCGCCTCGACGCCGATCACGTCGACGGTCTTGACCGCCCGCGCGCTGAGGGTCAGGCGGACGTGCCGCCCTTCGCTGGGCAGCCAGTAGCGCTTGCGCTGGATGTTGGGGTCGAAGCGGCGCGGGGTGCGCCGGTGGGAGTGGGAGATGTTGTTGCCGAAGCCGGGCTGGGCCCCGGTCAGCTGGCAGTGGGCGGACACGGTGTTACCTGCCTCTCTCTGAAGCGGAAGAGTTATTGGAAATGATTTCCATTCCCGTATAGTAGCGGCATGGCACGCAACGAAGTACGCCCGATCGTCAAGCTCCGCTCCACCGCGGGCACCGGCTACACCTACGTCACCCGCAAGAACCGGCGCAGCGACCCGGACCGCATGGTGCTGCGCAAGTTCGACCCGGTGGTCCGCCGGCACGTCGACTTCCGCGAAGAGCGCTGAGCCCACCCCCACCGCCCAGAAGGACACCGCCATGAAGCCCGGAATCCACCCCGCCTACGGCCCCGTCGTCTTCCGCGACAAGGCCGCCGACTTCGCCTTCCTCACCCGGTCCACCGCCACCAGCGACAAGACGGTGGAGTGGGAGGACGGCAACACCTACCCCGTCGTCGACGTGGAGATCTCCTCGCAGAGCCACCCCTTCTACACCGGCACGGCCCGCGTCCTGGACACCGCCGGACGCGTCGAGCGCTTCCAGCGGCGGTACGGGAGCTCGGCGTGACCCTGCCCGTCGTCATCGTCGGCGGGCTGCACTGCGATGCCCGCCGCGCCACCGTGGAACGGCTGCTCGGCACGGTCCCCGGCAGCGTGGCCCTGCACCACGACCTCTCCACGGCGGCCCGGGGCACCGTCCTGCGCACCGTGCGCGACGCCTCCGGGACGCTCGGCTCCGGTGAGGCGCCGCTCGTCAACGACTGCGCCTGCTGCGCACTGCGCGAGGATCTGGTCCCCGAGCTGTGGCGGCTCGCCGACGGCGGGCTGACCCGGCTCGCCGTCGTCGAGCTGTGGGACTCCGTCGAGCCGCGGGCGATGGCCGAGGTCGTCGCCGCACACGGCGGCGGGCGGCTGGAGCTCACCAACGTGATCACCGCCGTGGATCCCGCCCTCGTCCTGCCGTACCTGTCCAACGGGGACGACCTGGCGGAGGCGGGGCTCGCGGCGGCGGCCTCCGACCGGCGGACGGTCGGCGACACCTGGGCCCGGCAGCTCGAATACGCACCCGTCCTGGCTCTCGTCGACGGCGCCGACGCGGACGAGGAGGACCGGGCCCTGCTGGAGCAGCTCCACCCGACCGCCCGCCGGGTGGAGAGCGGGTCGGCCGATCTGGCGCGGCTCGCCTTCGCCGGGTTCGACACCGAGGCCGCGGCCGCCGCGCAGCACCCGGCCTGTGCGCTGCTGCCGCAGGAGGCCGACGAAGCCGGGGTGGCCACCCTGGTCTGGCACCGCCACCGGCCCTTCCACCCGGAGCGGCTGTACGAGGCGCTGGAGGACCTGGCCTGCGCGGCGGCCCGCAGCCGTGGCCGGTTCTGGCTCGCCGACCGGCCCGACACCCTGCTCGCGTGGGACGCCGCGGGCGGCGCGCTCTGCGTCGAGGACAGCGGCCCCTGGCTGGCCTCCCTCCCGGACGCGGCCTGGGAGATGGTGCCGCCGGTGCGCCGGGCGGCCGCCGCGCTGGGCTGGCACCCCGAGCACGGCGACTGCTGCCAGCACCTGGTGTTCACCTCGCCCGGGCTCGACCGCCAGGGGCTGGAGCGGCTCCTGGACTCCTGCCTGCTGACGGACGCCGAGTTCACCGCGGGGCGCGAGGGCTGGAAACGCCTGCCCGCCGCCTTCGACGCCCTGCTGGCCCCCGTCCCGTAGGGCACGTACGGCCGACCGCTCCCCACAACTCCCCTGCTCTACCACCGCACTTCACAGTTCGCTCCTCACAGTTTCAGGACTCCTCATGGCCCGACGCATCACGCCCCGAAAGCCCGCCGCCTCCCGTCCCAACCCGCTGGACGCGGCGAAGATCACCTACATCGACTACAAGGACACCGACCTGCTGCGGAAGTTCATCTCCGACCGGGGCAAGATCCGCAGCCGGCGGGTCACCCGCGTCACGGCCCGGCAGCAGCGCCGACTCGCCGCGGCGATCAAGAACGCCCGTGAGATGGCCCTGCTCCCCTACGCCGCCAGGTAGGGCCGCCCCGGGCGTCCTGACCGTCCCGAGCGTCCTGACCGTCGTGACCGTCCTGACCGTCCTGATTCGGCCGTCGGGCGTCGCGAAGCAGTCCCTCCCCCGCCGGGGCGGGCCCAAAGGGGGCCGCGCGGGTTACGGTCGTATGACCGTTTGCCGAAACCGGTACGTATTCCTCGTCGGGGAGGAACAGCTGGGATGAGCAACGCACCTCTGTACCTGGAACCGCGGCTGGCACCGCGGATGACGTCCTTGCTGGATGAAGTCCCCTTCCTGCACGGGCTCGTGGACGGGCTCGGATCACCCCTGAACCTCGTGCTCCCCCAGGAGTTCGCCGAGAACGTGGCGCGATTCGGCTCCGTCCTGCGCCGCCACCGCCTGGGCGGCCGGGTCTGCTTCGCGCACAAGGCCAGCCGCTCCCGCGCCCTGGTCCGGCACCTCACCACGACCGACGCCGCCCTCGACGCCGCCTCCCTCGGCGAGTTGAGGCACGCGCTGGGCTCGGGGTTCACCGGGGACCGCATCGTGGTGACGGGCCCCAAGGACGCCGAGACGCTCTGGCTCGCCGCGCGCAGCGGTTCCGTCGTCAACGCCGACGGGGCGGCCGAACTGGAGGAAGCGGCCCGGATCGTCGGCGCGTTCGGGCTGCCCCGGCTGCGCGTGATCCTGCGGCTGTCCGAGTTCGAGACCTCCGGAACCCGGATGCTGTCGCGCCGCAGCCGGTTCGGCACGGCCGTGAAATCGCTCGGCGACCTGCTCGACGTGCTCGAACGCCACCAGGACGCGCTGGAGCCGATCGGGGTGGGCTACCACCTCGACACCACGAGCCTGGACGAGAAGGCCACGGCGCTCGAAGGATGCCTGCGGGCAATGGAGGAGCTGCAGATCCGGGGGTTCGCGCCGCGCGTGGTCGACGTGGGCGGCGGCTTCGGCGTCAACTACCTGGCGCACGGCGCGCAGTGGGACCGCTACACCACCGAGCTCACGCACGCCGTCATGGGCCGTCGCCCGGCCCTCACCTGGGGCGGGCACGGCTACGGCCTGCGTGCGGAGAACGGCACGCTCCGCGGGTCCCTCGGCCTCTATCCGGCCCACCGCCCCGTCGCCGGCGCCGCCTACCTCGACGAGCTCCTGTCCCGTCCCGCGCCCGGCCTCGGCCGCCCGTTCGGCACGCTGCTGCTGGAGAGCATGTACGACCTGTACGCCGAACCCGGCCGGGCCCTGGCCGACCAGTGCGGGCTCACGCTCGGGAGGGTGCAGGAGGTGCGGTCGGGCGGGTCCGGGGAGCACCTCGTACGGCTCGCCCTGAACGCGGGGGACGTGGGCCTGGAGGACCACGGCGTGCTCATGGACCCCGTACTCCTCCCCCGCGGCGGGCTTCCCGGGCGGGCGCCCGGAGCGGCGGCCGGAGCGGCGGCCGGAGCGGTGGACGGACCCGCGGACCGGCCGGTGGGTGTGTACCTCATGGGCAACCTGTGCCTCGAAGCGGACCTGATCACCCGCCGCATGGTGTTCTTACCACGGCTGCCGCGGCCGGGCGATCTGCTCGCCTTCGCCAACACCGCGGGCTACTGCATGGACTTCACCGCCACCCGGGCCCAACAGCAGCCCGTGGCCCGCAAGATCGCCGTACGGCAGGAGGACTCCGGGGAGGGCAGAGGGCGCTGGACCTGGTGCCTCGACGAGGAGTACTGGCCGGTCACAGCCACGGGGGGACGGCGGACATGAGGTACGACAGCATCACCGAGGCCATCGGCGACACCCCGCTGGTGCGCATCGACCCGGCCGTGCACGGCCTGCGCCACATCGACCTCTACGCCAAGCTGGAGATGCTCAACCCCTTCGGCTCGCTGAAGGACCGCGCGGCCTGGCACATGGCCCGCTCCGCGCTGGACGACGCCCGGGCGCGGTCCGCGACGATCGTCGAGCTGTCCAGCGGGAACACCGCCAAGGCCCTGGCCCTGATCGCGGGGATGCACGGGCTGCCGTTCAAGAGCGTCACCAACCGGATGCGTATTCCGGAGATCAAGGACCTGCTCCTGCTGCTGGGCGCCGAGATCGAGGAGCTGCCGGGGCAGAGCGAATGCCTGGACCCGACCGACACCGAGGACCCGCTGACCCGGTTCCACCAGCGGCTCAGCCGCCCGGACAGCGCCCTCCTCCACACCGACCAGTACTTCAACCCGTTGAACGCCGAGGCGCACGCGCAGGGCACCGGACCTGAGATCATCGCCGATCTGGACGGCCGTGCTCCGGACTGGTTCGTCGCGTGCGTGGGCACGGCCGGTTCGTCCACCGGGGTGGCCCGCGCCCTGCGCGCCCACGATCCGGCGGTGCGGGTCGTCGGGCTGGTCGGGGAGAAGTCCGACTTCATCCCCGGCATCCGCACCCTCGACGAGGTTCAGGAGGTCGGGCTCTTCGACCCCGCCACCTACGACACGATCGAGGGCGTGAGCTCGGACGAGGCCATCGACGGGATGGTGACGCTGATGCGCCGCTGCGGGCTGCTCGCCGGTCCCACCGGCGGGGCCGCGTACCTCGGGGCCGTGCGCCATCTCCGGCCGCTGGACACCCCGTCGGCCGGCGGGCGCAGGACGGCCGTGTTCATCGTCTGCGACCGGGCGGAGAGCTACCTCGGCTATGTGCGGCAGCGCCGTCCGGAGCTGTTCGGCCGGCCTCCGGCGAAGAACTCGGTGGCCACGCTGACCGAGGAGGAGGTGCGCTCGGCGGCCGTCATCGAGGTCGCCGAGGCCCAGAAGTGGATCGAGGACCGGCGTCCGCTGGTGATCGACCTCCGCGGCCCGTTCGCGTACGCCGCCCTGCACATCGACGGCGCGGTCAACATCGTCGACGAGCTCTTCGACGAACTCCTGCGCGGCGGGCTGCCCTTCGGCACCCGGCAGCCGGTGCTGCTGACCTGCCCGGTCGGCGAGAAGTCCGCCCGGTACGCGGCCGTGCTGACGCGCATGGGCCACCCGGACGTACGCAGTCTCGCCGGGGGCATCGTGGCCTGGCGGGACGCCGGAGCACCTCTGGTGCGTGACTGACGTGGCGGCCGATCCCGCCGGGGAGATCGCGGAACTGGCCCCGTGGCAGCGCGGGCTGCGCGCCCAGTTCCCGATCATCACGGGCCATCCGGGCCTGGCCTATCTGGACAGCGCGGCCACCGCGCAGAAGCCGCAGGCCGTCCTGGACGCCGTGCACGGCTACCTCACGACGTCGAACGCCAACGCGGGCCGGGGCTCCTACCCATGGGCCAACACGACCACCGCGCTGGTGGAGCGCGCCCGCGACCGGGTCAAGGAGTTCCTCGGCGATCCGCGGCCGGACCGGTCCTCGGTGCACTTCACCACCGGGACCACGGACGGGCTGCGCACCGTCGCACGGGAGTGGCTGCCCGGACTGCTGGCGGACGGCGACGAGATCGTCGTCCCGTTCACCGACCACGAGGCGAACCTGGCGCCGTGGCTGGAGGCGCGGGAGCTGCTGGCCCGCCAGGGGGTCCGGATCCGGGTGCGGGAGCTGCCCTGCCAGGCGGGCTCCGGGGACTACGACCCGGCGGCCCTCGCCGGGATCGTCGGCCCGCGCACCCGCTTCGTGGCCGCCACGCACGTGCACCACGTGTACGGGGCCGACATGAACGTGCACCGCATCCGGCAGGTGGTCGGGCCCGACGTGCCGATCTGCCTGGACGCCGCACAGAGCATCGGCCACCTCCCGGTCTCGGTGGCCGGGCTCGACGTGGACTTCGTGGTCTTCTCCGGGCACAAGGCCCTCGCCCTGCCCGGTACCGGCGCGGTCTGGGCCCGGGACCTGCGGGGGCCGGCCTTCCGGCCCGGCGGCTGGAGCGGCACCCCCAACACGGTGGGCATCGCCTCCCTGGCGGCGGCCCTGGACTGGCTGGACGCCGCCGGGACCGAGCGCATCGAGCGCTGGACCGTGGCGCTGACCTCGCTGCTGACCGACGGGCTGGGGCGGCTGCCCGCGTACGAGGTGCTCGGCTGCCGTTCGAGTCTGGCCACCGCGTCCGAGGTGCAGCGCAGGCGGAGCATCGTCACCTTCCGGCACCACGGGATCGGCGCCCAGGACCTCGGGTTCATCCTGTTCAGCCGCGGCTTCATGGTGCGCTCCGACGGGCACTGCCAGGCGGGCGGCGGCGGCGGCGACCGGGAGTCCTCGGTACGGGTGAGTCTGCACGTGCACAACACGCCTGAAGAGGTGGAAGAGTTGCTCACCACCCTCGCTAGTCTGCAATGATTTCCATTATGGAGATGAGCACGATGACGTCCCGTACGGCAGCGCGCTGGGTGGAGCGCTGGGAGAGTCAGCAACAGCGGTACGCCGTCGACCGCGAGGAGAGGTTCACGGTCATCACCGACGTCGTCGAACGGATGACGGCCGACCGTGCCGCTCCCCTGGTCCTCGACCTGGGCAGCGGCCCGGGGGCCCTGGCCGCGCGGCTGGCCGGACGCCTCCCGGACGCCGAGGTGCTGGCCGTGGACGCCGACCCGCTGCTCCTCGAACTCGGCAGCTCCCACTACGGACCGGCCGTACGCCATGTCGAGGCCGTGATCGGGAGGCCGGGCTGGCTGGACGTGCTCGCCCTGGACCGCCCGGTGGACGCGGTGGTCTCGGCGACGGCCCTGCACTACCTCGGGGAGTCCACGCTGCGGGAGGTCTACAAGGAGCTGGCCGGACGGCTGCGCCCCGGCGGCGTCCTCGTCAACGGCGACCACATCCGCCCGGACGCGCCGCGCATCGCCGAACTGGCCCTGCACGTCGGGGAGCGCCACTCCGAGCGGTACCTGGACACCACCGAGGACTGGGAGTCCTGGTGGTCGGAGGCGGCCGCCGACCCGGAGCTGGCACCGCGGCTCGCGGACTGCGGGCCCGACCGGCATCCGCACTGCGAGGGCAACGACCTGACCCTGTCCGGCCATGTCGCGCTGCTGGGCGAGGCGGGGTTCCAGCAGATCGGCACGGTATGGCAGTTCGGCCACAGCCATGTGGTGGTCGCCGTCCGCTGAACGGGGCCGGAGCCCGGGCCGGGGCGGTTCCGGGCTGTCGGCCCGGCCGGTCGGCAGCGGGCCGTGCGGACGCGCCGCGCCGCCGACCGGTGTTCCGGTCGGGGGCACGGCGTGTGCGTGGAGGGGGGCGCGGGGAGGGCCTCAGAAGAGGCAGGTGAAGAACTGGTAGCCGGTGGGGTCCCCGGTCATCTGCCAGTGGAAGCCCTGGAGGAGGAAGCAGGCGACGAGGTTGCTGACGGCGAAGAAGGCCAGGACGCCCAGGGTGACCGCGGCGGTGCGGCGCAGGGCGGGCGAGCCGGCGGCGGCGTCCAGGGGCTGGGCGGCGCCGGCCAGGACGAGGTTGACGCCTGCGGCGAGGGCGGCGAGGAAGAAGGTGACGGCGGCCCAGGTGTACAGGTGCAGTCCGAACAGGGCGCCGGCGTAGCCGGGGTCCGGGGGAACGATGTGCATCAGCACCTGCGCGCCGGACACGGTGCCGCCGATCAGCGCGGAGACGAGGGCCACGCCCCAGCCCGAGGCGAACTCGGCGGTGGTCACGGGCCCCTTGCGCGAGCGGGCGATGATCATGGCCGGGCCGAGGGCGCTGAGCAGCATGAAGACGGCGGCGGCCGAGGCGCTGTGGGACACCCGCGCGCCCGCGCCCTTCTCCGTTTTCGCGGTCGGCGACGTGCGCGAGGGCCGCAACGACGTCGCCGTCGAGGTCCCCGGCGTGCTGTCGTTCCTGGCGCACCACAACCTCACCGACGCCGTGCCCGGAATCTACGACACCGCCCGCCGGGAGCGGCCCGGTACGGCGCCGCGCCCGAGGACTACGTGCCCGACGTCTTCGTGGCCTTCTGGGGTTCCGCCTGATGATCGGCTTCGGCAGGGTGTCCTTCGCGGCCGGAGCGGCCGGCCTGTGGCTGACCCGCGGCAGGCGCCTGCTCGACCCCGCGCTGCGTACCGGGGAGGACGAGGTGCCCCGGCTGGCGCTCACCCGGCGCCGCGAGCTCGGCCCCTTCCTCACCGCCTGGTCCTGGCGGACCGCGGCGCTCACCCTCGGCTTCCCGCTGATCGCCGACTCGTTCGGCTGGATCTTCACCGAGACGGGCCGCCAGCCGTGGGCCGTGTACGGGCTGATCAAGACCCGGGTCGACCACAACCATGCACCTGCACGACCTCTGGTTCGTACTCATCGCCTTCCTGTGGACCGGCTACTTCTTCCTCGAGGGCTTCGACTTCGGCATCGGCGTACTCACCGGGATCCGAGGTGTGGATGCTGACCGCCGTCGGCGCGACCTTCGCCGCTGCCGATCCTCGCCGCCTGGTCTGCCCGATCGTGCGCGGTGTCGCGCTCGAGTACCGGCACAAGCGCGATGACGAGGCGTGGAAACGGGTCTGCGACCGCTGCGTCTTCCGGAGCTCTCTGGTCTGCTCCGCCCTGTGGGGGCTGATCTTCGCCGACATGGTGCGCGGCGTGCCGGTCGGGCCGGACGGGAACGTCACCGGCGGCCCGCCCGCACTCCTCCACCCGTACGCGCTCCTCGGCGCGCTGACCATGGCCGGGCGTTCGCGCTGTCAGGGCCGGCGGTCGTGGCCACCGTCGCGACGCTGTTCCTGGCCCTCTTCCTGTTCCCCGACGTGATGCCCTCGACGGCCGATCCCGCCTGGAGCCTGACCGTGGCCGGTTCGGCCGCGAGCCCGTACACGCTGAAGATCCTGACCTGGGTCGCGTCCTTCATGACCCCCGTCGTCCTCGCCTACCTGGCGTGGACCTACTGGGTCTTCCGCAGGCGCGTCGGCGCGCCGTGACGCGAGGGCGAGGGCGATGGCGAGCGCGGCGAGGATCAGAACGGCCGCCACGGCGAAGGTGATCCGCATGCCGGTGGCGACGGCCCCGGGACGGGCCGCGGCCACGTCGGCCGTCGCCGTCCCGAGGGCGAACACGGCGCCCATGACGGACGCGCCGGTGACCAGGCCCAGGTTGCGCGACAGGTTGAGCAGGCCCGAGACAACGCCCCGGCGGCCGGCGGGGACTTCGGCCATGACGGCGGTGTTGTTGGCCGTCTGGAACACCGCGTACCCGGCCGTGAGGACGGCCATGGGCGCCAGGTATCCGGTGATGCCCGAGCGGGCCGGCAGGGTGGCCAGGGCGACGGCTCCGGCCGCCATGGCGACGAGCCCGGCGACGGTGGTGCGGGGTGCGCCGAACCGGTCCGCGATACGGCCGGCCGGTACGCCGGTCAGGGCGGCGACGAGCGGGCCGGCCGACAGGACGAGTCCGACGAGGGCCTCCCGGAGCCCGAGGCCGCGTGCGAGGTAGAACGGCCCGACGACCAGAGTCGACATCATCACCGTGGAGACGAGGGCGCTCGTGGCGAGGCTCCCGCTCAGCCGCGGATCGCGGAGCGTCCGCAGCCGGATCAGCGGGGACCCGGCCCTCGCCTCGGCGCGTACGAAGAGGGCGGCTCCGCAGGCGGCGGCCGCGAGCAGGGCCGCGTTGAGCGGCCCGAAGCCGCCGCGCCCCAGGGTCATGGCGAGGGCGTACGCGGCGAGGGTCAACGCGAGCAGCAGGGTGCCGGCATGGTCGAAGCGGGCCCGGTCGGCGGGGCGTCCGGGCCGGTCGGCGGGCAGGTGGCGGTGGGCGAGCAGCAGGGTGAGGACGCCCAGCGGGACGTGGACGAGGAAGATCGCCCGCCAGCCGAATCCGGAGAGCAGGACGCCGCCGAGCGAGGGGCCGAGTGCGGTGCCGACGGCGGACATCGTGCCGAGCAGGCCCATCGCGCTGCCGGTCCGCGCCTTCGGGACGGTCTCGGCGACGAAGGCCATGGTGAGGGCCATCATCACGGCAGCTCCGAGCCCCTGGGCCGCGCGGGCGGCGATCAGCAGCCGCAGTGTGGGCGCGACGCCGCACAGGGCGGAGGCCAGCGTGAACAGGAGGATGCCGGCCAGGAGCAGCCGCCGGCGGCCGATGAGGTCACCGAGCCGTCCGGCGCTGACGACCAGGGTGGTGACGGCGAGGAGGTAGGCGAGGACGATCCACTGGACCTCCTGGAAGGAGGCGTCGAAGGCCTGCGCGAGCGTCGGCAGTCCGACGTTGGCGATGCTGGTGCCGAGGGAGGAGAGCAGTGCGGAGAGCGAGAGGGCGGCGATGGCCCGGCGTGCGGCGGGCGTCCGGCGGGACGCTCTGGCCGGCGGTTCGGAGTCGTGGTGGGGGCTCATGGGCGGGAGCCTGCGCGGGCCGGGGGCGTACCGGCAAAGATTTTTGCCGTTTCCGGGAAACGGCGGGCGGGGCGGGGTGACCGGGGCTCGGACTCGGGCCCGGGTCCGGGTCCGGGTCCGGGTCCGGGTCCGGGCCCGGGCCCGGGCCCCAGCAGTCACATATACACAACAG